>CAMPIU010000215.1 GCA_946886545.1 uncultured Flavobacteriales bacterium
GGCTGTAATAGAAGACGGTAAGTCTTTCGCGGGGAAATATTCCTTAATTTCGCATCAATGGGCCTGGTACAAAAAGATGCTTTTAGAACGATGGTGATTTCCTATGTGGGACTCGTATTAGGTTACCTCAATAAAGGATTACTTTTCATACTGTTGTTTAGTGCAACGGAAATCGGATTAATTAACCTGATTGTTTCTATTGGAACTTTGTTTGCTCAATTAGCTAATTTGGGAGCGATCTATACTGTTTGGAAGTTCTTTCCCTTTTTCAAAAACCCGGAGAAAAAGCACTTTGGTTTTTTACCCTTTATGTTGTTGCTTGTTTTATGCGGAATTTTAGTTTTTACGATCCTGTATATCCTGTTTCGGGATCAGATCCAGGGGAGTTATGCTGAAAAATCTCCATTGTTCAATACCTATTATTATTGGACTTTACCAATAGGGATTTCGTATGTGATCTTTTTGGTATTGGAGTCATATCTGAGAAGTTTGTATAAAAATATAATTGCTGTTTTTGCGTATGAAGTAGGCTTACGATTCATCACAACTTTGCTTCTGATTGCTGTAATTCCCGGATGGATTTCTTTCGACTCTTTTGTAGTACTTCATAGTCTGCTTTATCTGGTTCCAGCGATTATCGTATTGGTTTATTTATATCGACTGCGGGAGTTGAATTTTTCTTTTTCAAGCATCCAAATCCCTAAACGATTTAAGAAAATCATCTTTCAGTTTTCCTCTTTTTATTATATCAATACACTGGCTTTCGTATTGGTTTATTCCTTGGATGTGATTATGATTGCTCAAATAATAGGACTGGATGCCACTGGGGTCTATTCGACAGTTTTGTTCTTAAGCAGCGCATTGCAAGTGCCTTACCGGTCGATCATTCGCGTTAGTTCACCTTTAGTAGCTGATTATTGGAAACATCGGGAATTTGAAAAAATGAAGGACTTGTATCAGAAAGTAAGTTCGGTCTCTTTGGTTTTAGGTCTTGCCATGTTTATCCTGGTTTGGGTGAATATTGATTTCCTGTTTTCGTTCTTGAAACCAGAATTTAAAGAAGGAATTTGGGTGTTCTTTTTTATTATGATCGGCCGATTAGTAGATATGTATTTCGGATTGAATGGAGCTATATTTACTACATCTAAAAAGTATCGATACGAACTGATTTTTACAATCTCATTGATTTTGATTGTTTACCTTCTGAATTTATGGATGATTCCGCAATGGGGAATTGTTGGGGCAGCTATCTCTACTACGATCGCCTTGCTTATATTCAACTTCGGACGTTTGATTTTTATTTGGGCAATCTATAAGATTCATCCGTTTACCAAAAATCAATTTACTGTTATTGGTTTATCCGTCATCGCTTTACTTGCAGGACACTTTACTCAGGGTCTTATAAACAACAAGTGGATCCAATTTTTGTTTGAATCCACTTTAGTTAGTATCCTGTTTTTTGTTCCGATCTATGTTTTCTCTTTGGAGACAGAAACGATCAATTACATGAAAAAAGCACTTTCCTTTATCCGTTCGAAAGTGAAACCCTGATTATACGAGTGTCTGTTTGATTGTTTCAATTGCCTGTGCCAGGCCTGCAGGGTTCTTCCCACCCGCAGTAGCAAAGAAAGCCTGTCCGCCGCCGCCACCTTGAATCAGGGATGCGGCAGATTTAACCAGGTTTCCTGCATTCCATCCTTTGGAAGAAACCAGGGCTTCATCAACCAATACGCTGATTGCACATTTGTCTTCTTCTTTCGATCCGATTACGGCAAATAAATTGGGAACTTCACCCTTCAACTGGAATAAAATATCTTTTACAGAACCCGCATCCAGATCAATGATGGATTCTAAGAATGAGAAATCTCCTTTGGAAACAATTTTTGTTTTCAGATCAGCTTTCACCAATTTTGCGTGTTCCTTTTTGAAGTTTTCAACTTGCTTTTGAAGCAGATTATTTTTGGTGATCAGGTCTTCAACTGCTTTGGAAACATCTTTCGGATTCTTCAGTAATTCATTCACGGATCTTAATTTCGATTCCTGGTCAGCGTAATGGTTTTCTACAGCAACATTGGTAATGGCTTCAATACGACGAATTCCGGCCGCAACAGCAGCTTCCGACTGGATCTTAAATAATCCGATCTGTCCCGTATTCTTCACGTGTGTTCCTCCGCATAATTCAACGGAATCCCCAAACTTAATTACACGAACCGTATCTCCGTATTTTTCACCGAACAAGGCCATAGCTCCCATTTCTGTTGCTACCTCAATCGGAACATTGCGTTTTTCATCCAGGTCAATGCTTGCGCGAATTGCTTCACTCACCAATGATTCTATTTTTGCTAATTCTTCATCTGTTACTTTCGAGAAATGAGAAAAGTCAAAACGCAGGTAGTTTGGATTTACCAAAGATCCCTTTTGTTCCACATGTGGTCCCAGTACTGTTCTCAATGCATGATGCAAGAGGTGGGTAGCTGAGTGATTATAAGCAGATAATTTGCGTTTTTGCGTGTTTACTTCAGCCGTAAATGGTTTTGCTGGATTTTCCGGCAAGGTTTCAGATAAATGAACGATCAGGTTATTCTCTTTCTTTGTATCAAAGATCACTATAGATTCGGAATCATTGTAAATTCTTCCAGTATCTCCAACTTGTCCACCGCCTTCAGGATAGAAAGGGGTTTTGGAAAAAACAAGTTGGTAGAATGTTTTTTGTTTTTGAGAAACCTTGCGGTATTTTACAATCTCCACAGCTGTTTCCAGGTAATCATAACCCACAAATTCTTGCTCGAAATCGTCGATCAGTTGAACCCAGTCATCTGTTTCGATAGCTGTGGCTGCTCTTGATCTGTCTTTTTGTTTCGTTAGTTCTGCATTGAACCCGGTTTCATCAACCGAAAGATTATTCTCACGGGCAATCAGGCTTGTTAAATCGAATGGAAAACCATATGTGTCGTATAACTCAAAAATTGCAGGACCTGCCAATGTCGTTGAGTTAGTGGTTTTTGCTGTGTCGATTAATCCTTCAATACGTTTGATTCCTTGTTCCAGGGTTCTGAAAAACGACAATTCTTCTTCACGGATCACTTTTTCAACCAATTCACGCTGTTTGATCAATTCTGAGAACGGATCTCCCATTACTTCGGAAAGAATTATTGACAAGCCCGAAAGGAACGGTTCTTTCAACCCTAAAGTTTGGTATCCGTAACGGACTGCACGTCTCAAAATACGACGAATGACATAACCTGCTCCAGTATTGGATGGCAATTGTCCGTCTGCAATAGAGAATGCAATTGCACGCACATGATCGGCAATTACACGCAATGCTATATCTGTTGTTTCGTTTTCTCCGTATTTTTTCCCGGAAATGCTTTCCATGTGACGAATCAAAGTTTGGAAAAGGTCGATATCGTAATTGGAAGTTTTATCCTGAAGAGTCATAGCCAAGCGCTCCAATCCCATTCCTGTATCCACATGGGTTGCAGGTAATGATTCCAGGCTTCCGTCTGCTTTTCTGTTGAATTGCATGAACACATTGTTCCAGATCTCGATCACTTGCGGGTGGTCTTCGTTGACGTATTGTTTTCCGTCTCCTTTGGCACGTTCGGCTTCCGGACGATTATCTACATGGATTTCAGTACAAGGTCCGCATGGTCCCGTATCACCCATTTCCCAGAAGTTGTCTTTTTTGGAAGCTAAGATAATGCGGTCTTCTGCAATGAATCTTTTCCAGATATCGTATGATTCCTGGTCTCTTGGAACGCCGTCTTTTTCGTCACCTTCAAAAACAGTAACATATAAGCGGTCCTTCGGAATTTTGTACACTTCTGTCAATAATTCCCAAGCCCAGGTAATTGCATCTTCTTTAAAATAATCTCCGAAAGACCAGTTTCCAAGCATTTCGAACATCGTATGATGATAAGTATCAACGCCGACTTCTTCCAGGTCGTTGTGTTTTCCTGAAACACGTAAGCATTTTTGAGAATTGGCGACACGGCGGTTTTTTGGAACTGCATTTCCAAGGAAAAAATCCTTGAATTGGTTCATTCCGGCGTTCGTAAACATCAAGGTTGGGTCATTTTTGACAACCATTGGTGCTGAAGGAACAATCTGGTGTCCTTTCGAGGCAAAAAAATCAAAAAACTGCTTGCGAATTTCGTGTACTGTCATCGTTGTTAACTTGCGAACTAGCGTTCAATAATATTAATGAGCGCAAATTTAGTTGAATAAGTCAATTTTGCAGATGAAAATCCCTGAAATGTTTAGATTATTTGGCCCTGAACATTAAACGAAGTACCACAAAAACGCAGATGACTATGGTTGTAACAAAGAATATATCCGGGAAATTTCCGAAAACCTCCTCCATAATAGGTTTTCCATCTTTATAGATCACCGTTTTCACATTGAAGATCTTTAAAAGAGTTGCACAGATCAATAAGATTCCAAGCAACATAATGGAACCAAAACGGTAAATGTGCCTTCTGATCTCCGTATTTCCAATGGTATTTCCCTCTTCACCCAATTTAATGTTGTGCCGCAATCCTTCTTGCTTGAAACTGGTAACAATGGCTTTAATGTCTTTAGGAAGTGTTTCTACCAGGTATAAGTAGTCTTCCGCAGAGTTGATGATTTTTGACTTAATGTTTTTCCACCCGAAACGCTCCTTGATTTTGTCTTTCGCATACGGTTTTACCATCGCAATCAGATTCAGTTTTACATGAAGGGATTCTGCCACTTTTTGAATGGTAACCAATGTTTTCAGGAGCATATACAAGTTACTCGGAATTGTAATTCCATATTTCATCAGCAATTTGAAGGTATCAGTAAACAAGCCAGAAATATCTACATTGTCGTAAGTGTAATAAGTATATTTTAAAGTGATTTCTTTGATCTCAAACTCCAGACTCTCCATATCACGCAGGTTTTCAACTTCGGTAAGCTTCAAAAGTGCTTTGGCAATTTTATGGGGATTGCTATCTGCAAAACCGACCAGGAAATCGATCAAACCATCAATTTGCTTGGGTTTTAAGCTTGCGCACATTCCAAAATCGATTAGCACTAATTGATTATTGTGCCGGATAAACATATTGCCGGAGTGTGGATCTGCGTGGAAAAAACCGTGTTTCAGGATCATGGTCAAAATGACGTTCATGCCATTTTCAGCAATTGTTCGGGGATCAAATCCTTTTGACACAAGGTTAGCCAGGTTGTCAGGAGCTTCTCCCTCAATGTACTCCATAACCAATAACTTGGAGGTGGTATATTTGCTGTAAACCTTTGGAACATAGATGCGTTCATCGTCTTTGAACATGTGCGTGAAGCGCATCATATTGGAAATCTCATTCATGAAATCCAATTCTTTTAGAATGGTTTCACCAAAATCCTCAATGAAACGGATCAAATTGAAATTGCTGATTTCAGGATATTGATCCTGGATCTTCCGGGCAAAGATTTGAAGCAGTTTAATATCAAGGCGGATCTTGTTGCGAATATTCGGTCGTTGTACTTTCAATACCACTTTCTCTCCTGTATGCAAAGTTGCAAGGTAAACCTGCGCAATGGATGCTGAAGCAATGTGTTCTTCGTTGAATTCGGAAAAAACCGTGTCAATTGCAGCACCTATTTCATTTTCAATGATTTTGATAGCAATGTCATCGGGTATCGGTCGGGCAGAAGATTGTAATTTTTTTAATTCCATTCG
>CAMPIU010000216.1 GCA_946886545.1 uncultured Flavobacteriales bacterium
GCTGCGATTACGCAATTAACTACACATTTTCACGAACACGATCGACCTGCGTCCTGTTTAACAAAGACCCCATTCGTACACCCTCCCCTTTCGGATCTCCGATTGTTGTAGATGCCAATCGGGCTGAAACTCCCTTCTGAACCTCTTCAACAAAATCCTCAGGAACCAGAATTCTTCGAACAGCCGTACATTTCTGACCGGCCTTGATGGTAATCTCTCTTGTAACCTCCTTTACAAAAATGTCAAACTCTTCCGTTCCCGGAGCAGCTTTCTGACTTAAAACCATTGCATTCAATGAATCGGCTTCCAGGTTAAACGGAACCGATTCTTCCAACAAACGCGGATGAGCTTTTAACTTTCTTCCCGTAAAAGCACTTCCCGTAAAAGTTACTACATCCTGGCTCGTTACGTGATCAATGATCCCGCGACCGAAACCCGAAACCAATTGCAGGGATCCTTCCGGAAGAATCTTTGAATCAATGATATCTTTCACCATCACTTCTGTGAGGTAACTTGTAAATTCGGAAGGTTTCACAACAGCAGGAACACCCGCCATCAAATTCACGGCAATTTTTTCGAGCATCCCCCAAATCGGGAAGTTAAATGCATTGATGTGAATTGCGACACCTTGTTTCGGAACCATGATGTGGTGCCCGATAAACGAACCGTTTTTAGACATCGGAGCTGCGGTTCCATCCACATAATAAGGTAAGTCGGGAAATTGTCTTCTCAAAGAAGCATTCGCAAATAAATTCCCGATTCCGCCCTCGATATCGATCCAGGAATCCACTTTCGTCGCTCCTGTCCAGGCGGAAACTTCGTAATATGCTTTCTTGCGTTCCATTAAGAAAAGCGCCAGGGCTTTCAGCATGCGTCCGCGCTCCTGGAAAGTCATTTTACGTAAAACCTTTCCACCAACCGTTCTTCCGTAATTCAATACCGCTTCATAATCCAATCCGGCACTGGAAACAGAACCGATCTTATCACCGGTAATAGCATTGTAGATTGTTTGTTCTTCTCCTTCACCGGCAACCCACTGGCCACATATATAATTCTTTACTTGTATCATCTTTAATCCTCTGAAATTTCAATTCAAATATACAACGCACAAACAGGACGGTTGCAAATCAAACCGATTTCTTTAAAAATATTCTGAGAATTGAACCAAATAACTACTTGCTTGTACCGGATTTTTAAAGAGAGAATGATTCATCCTGGGTTAATGTAGAGTTTATTTTAGCATAACATTCCACAGGATCAATCATTTCTTTCGTTCAATTGATAATTCAGGTACTTAAAACGATTTTTGAAACATTTTGATAAAAAAGGCAACTCATTTCACTAAAAGGATTGGAACTAATTAAAACCTTTTTAGTATGTTTGAGGCTTAAACATGTAAAAAGTTTCAATAAAGACTAAATTATGAGCAAGACAAAAACAGGAGGAGGTTTTTCATCATTAGTTGCCTCATTATCTATTGCAATTGCATTAGGAATTGGATTTCTAATCTATTATTTCATTTTAGGAGATCCATCAAACTTCGTGAATAACGATCCGAATGAACACCCGATTGATGGCAACACACTTGGTACTGTATATAAAGGAGGTATCATCGTACCCTTCCTGATGGCGGTAAACATCGTTGTAATTATTTTCTCTGTTGAGCGTTTCATCAGTATTTCAAAAACAAAAGGACGTGGAAACATCAACAAATTTGTTGAGGATATCAAAGAATTATTGCATTCGAACGATATTCAAGGTGCTATCGATGAGTGTGACAAACAAAAAGGATCTTTGGCGAATGTGATTCGTGCCGGATTAGAAAAGTATGAGACTATTCAAAAAGATACCACACTGGATAAAGAACAAAAAGCTGAGATTTTGAAAGCTGAGATAGAAGAAGCTATCGCTCTGGAACTTCCTATGATGTCTAAAAACTTAGTAATCATCTCTACATGTGTATCTGTCGGTACTTTGATCGGTTTGATCGGAACGGTATTGGGGATGATCAAATCATTCCAGGCAATGGGTGCAGGTACTCCGGATACAACTAAATTATCCATCGGTATCTCTGAGGCCTTGATCAATACATTCTTAGGTATCTTTGCTTCTACATTGGCTACGATCATGTACAACTTCTTTACTACGAAGATTGATCAGATGACACATGCAATGGATGAGGCTGGATTTGCTATCGTTCAGAACTTCAATGCAAATAACAACTAATATCCGTTTAAACGGTATAAAATACTAAGGAATGGCAGAAATTAAAACATCCAAAGGATCCCCATCCATCGACATGACGCCGATGGTGGATTTGGCTTTCCTCTTGGTTACTTTCTTCATGCTTGCAGCAACATTCCGTACAGATGAACCAGTTGAAGTTTCTATTCCATCGTCCATCGGGGAAAAAGACATTCCCGAAAAGACTTTGGTTTTAGTAACTGTAGATAAAGGAGGTCGTATTTTCTTTTCCTGCACAGGAGAAGAAGTTCGCAGAAAAGTAGTTTCTCAAATGGCTGCTAAATACAAGGTTCCCCTGAGCGAAGACAATATAAAGGAATTCGTAAGAATTACAAGTATTGGTTGTTCAATGAGCCAACTTCCGCAATATCTTTCATTGGACGGAGAAGGCAGAAAGGCATTCCCTACGGAAGTCGGGATTCCTTCTGATAGTTTGCACAATGAATTGAAAGACTGGATCAATTTCGCAAACCGCGAAATGCTGGATTACGGAAAAAAAATGTTTGAAGAAGAAAGTTCGAAACAAGGCAAAGGTCAAGAGCCCTTAAAAGCAGAAGACTATAAACCGAAGTTTGTTTTGAAAGCAGCAATGGATGCGGAATATGTGCGTGTAAAAAGCGCTATTGAAACCTTCCGTGATCTGAACCTGAACAACTTGAACTTCATTACTTCGCAAGAAGCATCAGCAGTAGCTAACTAAAATAACAGGAAAAGATGGCAGAATTAGCACAAGATGACGGAGGAGGCAAAAAAGGAGGTAAAAAACGTCCTAAGAAAGCTTCTGCGCGTATCGATATGACTCCCATGGTGGATTTAGGTTTCCTGTTGTTGACTTTCTTCGTATTGACTTCAACATTTGCGAAACCAAAAGTAATGAGCTTGGTTTATCCGGCGAAAGATCCTGATATACCTGAGCAGCCAAAAGATGAGCAATTGGTAAACAATGCGATTACATTTATCGTATCTGATGATCGTTTGTTTTACTACAAAGGTGAGTTTTACCCGGAGGGAAATGCAAAGGGAAAACCTGCAACGGAATTAATCGAAACGGATTTTGGTCCGAATGGAATCAGAAAACTTCTTATTGAGGAGAACAAATTTGTTCTTAACAAGAAAGTAGAACTGGACGGGAAACTACAGCGCAATCAAATCGCAGATTCGATCTATACAAAAGAATTGAATAATGCCAAAAGAGATTTGAAAGCGTTGAAAGTACTGGTGAAAACGGATATGAAAGCCAAGACCAGAAACTTTATTGATGTAATTGATGAGTTGTACATTGCATCTGTCGGGGTGATTGCTCCGGTAGATATTATGAGCAGCGAGCAAGCATTGTTAGACAAAACATTAAACAAATAATATGTTAATAACAATCGTAATTCTATTAGTAGCTGGTATTTCGTTATACGAGTACTTCAGCTCTAAAACCTGGCAGCAAGTAACATCTGACGAACGTAATGAGATCGTTTTTGAAGACCGCAACCACGAATATGGCGCGTATCAGATCCGGACAAATTACAGTCGTAACCTGATACTTATTATGGCCGGTGTGATCCTGTTCATTGGAACCACTTTCGGGATTTATAAGTTAATTATGAACCTTCCGGAAGAGCAAGTAAAAGAAGTTCCTTTGGATTTAACAGCATTTGCTGTTGATGCTCCTTTGGAAGAGGAAATCATTGAACCTCTTGAGCCGGAAATTCCACCAATGGAAAAAACCGTTCAGTTCTTACCTCCTGTGGTAACAGATGACGAAGTGACGACTCCTCCTCCTACACAGGAAGATCTGGAAGACACGAAGGCCTCTACTGAAACCAATGAGAACGAAGGCGATCCATTTGCAAAGGTAGATCCGACTCCTCCGAAACCAAAAGAAGAAAAGATCGAAAAAGAAAAAGAGATCATTTATGAATTCGTAGATGAACCTGCAGATTTCCCGGGAGGGCGTGCAGCTCTTTTGAAATACCTGAGTGAAAACATCCGTTACCCACAAGTAGCCCAGGAAATGGGAATCCAGGGAAAATGTTACATCCAGTTTGTCGTAAGTGAGAACGGTTATATCTCCAACGTAAAATTGAAAAAAGGTGTAACTGACTGTCCTGAATGCGATGCTGAGGCTATGCGTGTTGTAAAAGGTATGCCAAAATGGTCACCTGGAAAGAACAACGGAAAACCGGTGAATAGTATCTTCTCTCTTCCGGTAACTTTCAAATTGAATTAATTTCATTTATTCTAAAATAGTCCCCCTCAGCTAAGCCGAGGGGGATTTTTCGCATTAACATGTATAAAAACATCACACATATTGTTGCAGGTTTCATGATCATCATGTGTTTGGTCATGACCTATTACCTGCTCTTCACCGATTTGTTTATCGAAAAAATCTACGGATTTAAGCGCAATGCATTTATTGTTCTTCTATTGGTTTATGCCGGATACAGAACATTTCGTTTATATACTACAATCAAAAAAGACAGAGCAGAAAAATAAGTCTATGAAAAAGTTGGTTATTTTAAGTCTAATCCTTGTTTTGGGAATTCAGTTTGGGTGTAACACCAATCAAGCGGCAGATGATACTCCTCGTCGCGGTAAGAAAACAATGTATCTGGATGAGTCTTTCAAACCGCTTATTAAAACTGCATCTGAAGTGTTTTCGGGAATCTACCCGGATGCAGAACTGAAGCTGGTTTACACGAGCGAATCCGATGCTATGAAAGCACTATCCGAAGGAACAGCACGGACAATTTTCACCGGTAGAGATTACACCGACGAAGAAAGAAAATACTTAAGATCCCGCAACATTACAGTTACATCTGATATCATTGCCCACGATGCAATAACTTTCATTGTCAACCTTGGAAATACAGACACCCTACTCACACAAAAACAACTTCGTGATTTTTTATCAGGGAAAAGTACCGCTTGGACTGCATCTAAAAAAACAATAGAAATTGTATTCGACCGTGTTCAATCGGCCAATTTCAATTACATGCTGAAATGGATCGGAACCGATTTCGGGAAACAAGTTCATGCAGCAAAAAACACAGAAGAAGTGATTAAATATGTTCAGGATCATCCAAACACATTGGGAGTAATCGGGTACAACTTCATTAGTGATTTTGACGACGCAGCGGTAAGAGCCAGACTCAAAAAATTCATTGTTGTAGGAATTCAGGGCAATGACAAATCTTACTGGAGACCAGGCAAAGCAAATATAACGGAGAAAAAATACCCATTTTGGAGACCTATCTGGGCAATTAACTCCGGAGCACCTGATGGATTAAACACCGGATTTGTAAGCTTTCTGAATTCACGCCAAGGCCAGCTTCTATTGGAAAAATGTGAACTTGGCCCAGGAAAAGGAACACCAAGAGAAATCAATTTCACCACAGAATAAGAA
>CAMPIU010000217.1 GCA_946886545.1 uncultured Flavobacteriales bacterium
GTGCAGACTATTTGAGAAAGGACTTCATCTACGGTAAAGATAAACTTGTTGAAGAAACTTTAAAATCTTAAAAAATTATACCTTTGCCCCTCTTTTAGCATTAGAAAAGAGGCAAAGAAAAACTGTAGAATTGATGAACTTATTCTATCTCATTGCTTTTTTATCCATCGTTTTCTCGGTGCTGGTTATTTTTGCAAAAAATCCAGTTCACAGTGTACTTTATCTGATTGTTACGTTATCTGATACTCTCCCCTTGAGGGGAGCCGGAGGGGTGTTTTTCCCGATTGCAATTTACACCCCTCTATCTCCCCTCAAGGGGAGAGGCAAAAATAAAAATTGATAATTTAAAAATATGAGTAACGAGATTAAAAACGTTGAATACGGATTAGAGAAAATTTTTGAAGGGGCACAGGACTTTTTGCCTTTATTGGGAACCGATTACGTGGAGTTTTATGTGGGAAATGCGAAACAGGCGGCTCATTTTTATAAAACAGCATTTGGTTTTCAGGATTTAGCATACGCAGGTTTGGAAACCGGTGTGAAGGACCGCGCGTCGTATGTACTAAAGCAAGACAAAATCAGAATTGTATTAACAACGGCATTGAAAAGTGATTCACCGATTGGAGAACACGTGAAAAAGCACGGTGATGGAGTAAAAGTGATTGCGCTTTGGGTAGAAGACGCTAGAAAATCTTACGAAGAAACAACCAAAAGAGGTGCGAAGTCTTTTTTTGAACCAATGGTTGAATCTGATCAGCATGGAGAAGTTGTTCGTTCCGGAATTTATGGAGCATATGGTGAGACGGTTTTTATATTCGTTGAACGCAAAAACTACACCGGTGTTTTTATGCCGGGTTATGTAGAATATAAATCAGATTATAACCCTGCTCCGGTTGGATTAAAGTTCATTGATCACATGGTTGGAAATACCGGGTGGAATAGAATGAACGAAGCTGTAAAATGGTTTGAAGATGTCATGGGGTTTGTAAATTTCTTATCGTTCGATGACAAACAAATTACAACAGAATATTCTGCTTTGATGTCGAAAGTAATGTCGAACGGAAATGGACGCATTAAATTCCCGATCAACGAACCTGCGGAAGGTAAAAAACGATCTCAAATCGAAGAATACATTGATTTCTATGAAGGTGAAGGCGTTCAGCACATTGCTGTTGCAACAGATGATATCATTACAACAGTAGCGGATATGCGTTCCCGAGGGATTGAGTTTTTGTCAACTCCACCACAAGCATATTATGATGCAATTCCGGAGCGTTTGAAAGACCATATGTCGAAATTCAAAGAAGATATTAATGAATTACAAAAGCTTGGAATTATGATCGATGCGGATGACGAAGGATATTTGTTGCAGATTTTCACCAAACCTGTGGAAGATCGTCCGACTGTATTCTTCGAGGTCATTCAACGAATGGGTGCTCGCGGATTCGGAGCCGGAAACTTCAAAGCCTTGTTTGAATCAATCGAAAGAGAGCAGGCGAAAAGGGGAACTCTATAGACAATAGGATTTTAAGACTTCAGGATTTTAGGACTAATCAAGTCTTAATATCTTGAAGTCCTAATGTCTTAAAATCCTAACGGTTTAATATCTAATCTACTTCCTTTCAAACTCGTAAATATCAAAAATCTCTTCGATATGTTGCTTACTAGTTTGATTGAATTCGATATTCAAGGTGTTGAGAATGTTGTTGTTCGGTGCTGAAAAATTACTTGCTGCATCTACCAGAACAATGTGTTTCCGGGATTTGTAATCGACCTGATCTAAACTATTGATACAATAGACGTCTTTTTCACTTAATTTATTCTGAATGACTTCTTTATTGGATTCCCGGAATAAAGTGCGATCGTAATAATAAAGGAAATTCAGTGAAAAATGTACCGGAGCCACCAAAACCAATGTACTATCGTTTTCTTTTTCCAGTAGTTCGACCAATTGAACGGTTTCTCTCACTTCGCGCTTGTTCGTTTTATTTGGCTTTACAGTTACAACAAATAGTAAACATATAAAGGCAGGAATCAGGATTTGAATCTTTGGTTTTTGAATAATGAAATCAGCGCAAAGCGCAACGAGCAAGCTAAAACCAATCGAAACAAACATCAGGTACCGATCCAGGAACATCGGGATCCAAAACGAGATGAAAAAGATAAAAATGAAGGGGATGTAGAACCAACAAAGGATTAATCGGGTGGCTATGCGATTGGGATTCTGTTTGCGTTTTAAAAGAAGAAAAACAGTCCCGATTACCATCACTGCAATTGTAAAGACTGCTGTAACCGGTGCATTACTAAAGGCTCTGAGCATTTCATAAAGTGCATTCATTCCGCTGGGTGGTGTTAACCAGGTTCCTCCTTGTGCAGAACTTGTAAAACGGTTCAGGATAATCCACATATATGGTGAATAGGCTAATAATAGGACTCCGACGAAAAGAATCAGAAACCGGTAGTATTCCTTCAGTAAATCTCGTTGCAGGAGAACGAAGAAAAATTGAATGAACAAAACGAAAAAACCGAAAAAGTGAGTGTATATCAGCAGGGTATTTACCAGGAAGAACCAAAATAAAGTCCGTTTGCTACGGTCTTTCGAAATAATGATCTTCATGAAATAAAACATGGAAGCTGCGGTTAGCAACCCCATTAATGCATAGGCTCTGGCCTCATGAGCAAAAATAACCTGGTAGGTGGAAAATGTAAATAGTATTGATGCAATAATTGCAACTCTGAGATGGAAGAAACGCCATCCGATTTTGTAAATAAATAGTACTGTTAAAGAGCTGAAAATGAGTGAAGGAATGCGGACGGAAATTTCCGAGATCCCGAAAAGATTAATCCAATAGTGCAGAATTACAAAGTGGAGTGGGGGATTGTTTTCATTTTGGAAAATCTCAACTAAGTTACTCAAAGACTGTTGAGAATGATAAACACTGAATGGCTCATCGCCGCCCAGAGAATTTGAGTCCAAAAAAAGCCCTTTAATAACAAAATTCAGGAAAACGAAGAATAATGGAAGATAATAGCTTGTTATGTTAACACGATTGATCGTTGCGGGATCAAAATTAGTTTTCCGTCTAACTTCCATGTTATACTTTTTTGGCAATCTATCCAATCATGACACCTTTTCCGCCAAGCATCGGGATGGTAGTCATATTCTTCTCGCTGATAGTTTCCGGCAAGAAAATAAAGCGTTTGTCGTACATCACATCATCTGCCCAAAAGGATACCCAGTATTCATTTGTAAGACCAAACACTTCTTCCATAATCGGCTCTATTTTAGCTGCTTCATTTGGCAAAAGGACTTCCAAAGAATGACGCAGTGTGGAAGTTTTGATTTTCTCTCCCGTATTTACGTCTTCGCCATAACCACGACTCGTGATTATAATTCCTTCCATGATGTCGTCCCTTAAGTTCAAAAGATAAACGTAATGCTGTGTGCCACCTTCTTCATTGATTTCGGGAACTATTACAACTTTAACATTTTCAACTACAGGGCCTTTCAATTCTTCTCGCATTACTCATCCGATTTTGAATTGCAAAGTTAATCATTTGTTTGAAGCTGCTGCCTCTCTACCCATTCGGATATATTCAAATAAATCTGTCGGGTGGCCGATTTTCTCCTGGTTTGCTTTCGTATTTGCGGTCTTTAGAATATCCGGATTGGTATCAGGTGCTCTTTTATGTCCGGTACGAACAATAATTAATTGTTCATCGGGGATTGCGATAATGTATTGGCCTTTGATCCCGCGACAGTAATAAACCGGATGACCATTACTTAGATACGTCCAGATATGCAGACCGTAACGGGTATTCTGAACTCCTTCTTCGGTAGTCATTTCCGGATTTTTGATCATTTCATCAAAGTAAGCTGCAGGAATCACTTGGTTGTCATTCCATTTTCCATGATTAGCTAATAATTTTCCGATCCTGGCAAAATCACGTGTTGTACTGTAAAGGCAGCAAAATGCTTTTTCAGCACCGTTTTTCTTGTCTAAACTCCAAAAAGCATCGGATTCGGCACCGATTGGTTGCCACAGTTTTTCGGAAGCATACCGGGAAAGGTCTTTTTCTGTTGCTTTTTCAAGAATAAAAGCCAGCAGTTGCGAGTTTCCACTTTGATAAATGAATTCTTTTCCGGGAGCACGCTCTACATGTTGGCGTGTTACCAAACCTCTCAAATCCCATCCGTAATAAGATTCGGCGTTTTCAGACAAGGGATTTTTACCACTCTCCGTCCAGTCTAAACCGGATGACATTGCAAGTAAATGCCGGATGGTAATCTTCTCTTTTCCTTTTCCTGAAAATTCGGGAATATACTTGCGGACAGGTTCGTCCAGACTTTTGATATCACCTTCTTCAAGTGCAATCCCGATAAGGATGCTTACAATGGTTTTTGCAGCGGAAAAAGAATTGGAAACGGTTTCAGGGTGGTGTTCATCCCAATAATGCTCATAAATTATCCGATCATTTTTTACGATCAGGAAAGAAGAGGTCATCCAGGTATCCATGTATTTCAGATCTTTTTTACCGAGCAATTCATCTTTGGCCGGTTTGAAAGCCCATGGCTGAGTTTTCTTAGGTGCTTTTACAGTTGTACTATAGAATTTATTCAAATCATAGATAGTTGGAGAAGTTTCTCCCTGTAAATAAGTATAATAAATTCCCTTGTAAAGATAGAAACGGCCACTCAGAAGAATAAAAATATTCACAGATAAAAACAGGATTAAGACAAACCAACCGATTCGTTTTAACCATTTGAGTAGGGTATGTTTCATGACTATTGTGCGTAAGTAAATCCGAATTGGGAGGCTAATTTGTCTTTCAAGAGATCTTTTACCTCTTGCATATCAATAGCTCTTCCAAGTTCCTGTTGCAAGGAAGTTACAGATTTATCTTCAATTCCGCAAGGCACAATATGAGAAAAATAGGAAAGATTTGAATTTATATTAAAACCGATTCCATGCATCGTTACCCAGCGTGATGATTTCACACCCATTGCGCAAATCTTTCGGGCACTTGGTAGTTCCGGATCAATCCAAACTCCGGTGAATCCCTGTGAACGTTCGCCCTTAATTCCGTAATGAGCCAACACTTGGATGACTGCTTCTTCCAGATAACGCATGTATTTGTGGATATCCGTGAAGAAATAATCGAGGTCTAAAAGTGGGTAAGCTACCAGTTGTCCTGGTCCGTGATAGGTAATATCTCCACCGCGATTGATTTTATAAAACTTAGCATCATGCTCTTCCAGCCCGGTTTCATTTAAAAGTAAATGATCTTCCGTACCACTTTTCCCAAGTGTAAAAACATGCGGATGTTCACAGAAAAGAAGGTGATTTTGAGTTTCTTCGGCAGTGGTTTCATTTCTGCGTTCAATTTTAAGCGCAATGGTTTCGCCAAAGAGTTTTTCCTGGTAATCCCAGGCTTCCTGGTAATCAATCAGCCCCAAGTCTTGAAAGTGCACCTTTGGTAACATATATTTAGATCTCGCTTCTTGTTTTTTGAGCAATAATTAATGGATCAATGAGCCTTTTCAATTCCTCTATTCTCCATTTTCAATTTAAAACTCCAAATATACGAAAGGATGAAACGAATCGGAAGCTGCCTGGTAC
>CAMPIU010000218.1 GCA_946886545.1 uncultured Flavobacteriales bacterium
TAAAAAAATGTGGGGGCGCGATTAATCGCGCCCCCACATTTTTTTTATTCCATATTATTCAATGATCAACTCCATTTGTTCCTTGGATAATTTCATGATACCAATCCGGTCAAAACTTCCCATAAGCTTTGCCTGGACCAGGATATTCAGACCACTGTCTTCGGTTTGAATGAGATCACAGGCAGTAAGCGGGATGTTTTTTCCAAGGTATTTTTTTCCTGCTAAACTTCCACCTGAATTGTAAATAGTCAGTAAAAGCTGATTACTTCTTGTGGAAGATAAAAAAGCTTTGTATTGTGTTCCTCCTATTGAAATATCTTTGATCAATACCGGTTTTTCAGCATCGAGCTCCGATTGTCCTTGGGCAGGAATAGATTCTGTAATATCGATTGTAGTTGGACTAAGTGTTGCACTGGCATTGTAATACAAATTGTCGTAAGAGAATCGCGCCAATGAAAATTGGGAACCTCCCGAGGGAGAAATTGCTGCTAATCCACCGTTAAATCCCGCACCATTGTAAACTCCGGTGAAATTCAGGTTCTGATCTAGGAAGATCAATGAAAAACTGTAATTATAGAATCCGTTCATTACGATGTAATTCTGTTCCGGCGTAGAACTGATGAAGAATGGCATGCGCTTTCCATTAAAAGTAATGTGGTTTACAACTTGCTCTTCGACATCGGTAAAAATATCTAGGTTTGCTGATTGTGTAGTGGAAGCCAGGTCGGGAGCCAGTTTGTGGATACCTGTCTGCATACTTACCCGGTTGTAATTCTGGATATAAACAGCTGATCCGGAGTTGTAGGCATAAGTGGGGTAGATTAAGTCAGTGAAACTGGCAACTTCGCTCGTGTTGTGATTGCTTTCGTCAATTTTCAGTACATAGGTAAATAGGCCCACAGCATCCATACAAACCAAATAATTTTGTCCGTTGCTCTTAATCAGGTTGGGCACCGCATTGACATAATTGCCAGGCAGTTCGTAATTCCAAAGAAATTCTCCTGCATTGTCAATTTTCATAAGGTGTATTCTCCACCCGTCATACGCACTCATAACGATATATCCATCATTGTTTGCAGATGTTGTAATACTCAAAGGATGAAAATGCTTATTCCCGTTTTGATCATCATAGATTTTGATGAACGAATCTTCCGGTTTGGATTTCTTCTTACAACTTGAAATGCTTAGACCTAGTCCCAAAAAGATCATGCAATAAATAAATAGCTTCATAATTCTCTTGTTAGTTCTGATTAATGTCTGCTTTTTCGAAGAATTTCCAATGAAATGGAGTTATCGATCGGGAACATCAGCGTTAGTTGAATATCCAGGTTCATGAGTTTTAACTGGTCCATTACATCCAGATATTGAACGCTTAAACCGGTGTAATCCGCATAGCGGTTTTGATCGTTCACAATTGAACGGAATCCATAACGGAAATTGCTTTCCAGGCTAATAGCGAAGTAATTGGAGAAATAGGTTAATCCCAAACCGGCTGTAAGTCCGAAATTGGCTCTGTTAATGTGTTCCGTAAGTTCTGTTTCTCCCGTTTGATCTGCTGTCTTCTTATCCACCTCGCCGTCGATCGTATAATCGTAGAAGATGGTTTTCCTTGCCTGATGCATAAAATTGCCATAAATTCCTCCCTGTATGTAGGGTGAGAACTGGGAAACGGTGAAGTCCCAGCGAACGGATAAAGGAAGAGTCACTCCTGACAATTTTTGCCGGTGCATCATTTCCATCGAAAAGTTCGAAGCATTTACGGTATCAGACCAGGAATAAGCTGTCAGATAATTGAAAGTGCTGGTTTGATATGCAGGCTGAAAAACAATTGAAAGATTCTTCTTGAAAGAATAGGAGAAGTACAAGCCAAATTGGGAACCTTTGTTCTTAAATAAGCCCTGGTAATCTTTTTCTTTTTCAGAATCGCTGTAACCCTCTGATTGTGGTGTGGGAACCAACAGGGAATACTCTTTAACAACATGAGCAGCACTGAAATTCATACCGCCTGATATTCCAAGATACATCCTGTTTTTCCGGTGAACGGTATATTTTGTTTGGGCCGATCCGTTAAAACAAGACGAAAAGACCAGTATTAGAAGTAAAATTCTGTTCAGCATCATTATTTGGAAAGGATTACTTTTTCTGTAAGTACCACACTATCATTTGCAACGAGTGTAACAAAGTAGGTCCCGTTGGCATAGCGGGATAGGTTAAAATCGAGCGTGTGTTCTCCGGGAATTGTCGGAGCATCTGTAATGTTTCCGAGTGTCCGTCCGGAAATATCTTTGACTTCAATGTGCACTTTGGTTTCTTTTTGCAGCAAATAGGAAATGCTGATACTCGAATTGGTTGGATTCGGATAACATTTCAGCCATAAATTCTCCTTGAACAATTCACTTGTACTCAATTCCTTGCATCGGATGTAATCTACGCGATTGGCTATGAAGTTTTCAAATTTCACATGTTCAATAGCTGCATCCGGTGCCGCAAACCAATCTTTTACAACAGAAGTGAAAACTTGGCGGTAATCATGCTGCAAAGGAATGTTCCCGTTTTGCAGGTTCTGCAAATCCGGGTTGTCTCCGTAAACGCCCGGATTGAGACAGGTTCCGTAAACCAGCATTGGTGCAGCATTTCCGTGGTCGGTTCCGTAACTTGCATTTGATGCCACCCGGCGACCGAATTCGGAGAAAGTCATGGTCAATACACGGTCTGCCAAACCTAAATTGGTGAGATCATCGTAAAATGCTTTTACAGCGGATGAAATATGGTATAGCAAAGCGGCGTGAGAACCCATGGTTGTATTGTTATTAACGACCTGGTTGGCATGCGTATCAAATCCGCCGATACGGCATAAGAAGATCTTCGTTCCGATTCCTCCGCTGATCAAACGCGAAATGATCTTCAGCTGCGGTGCCAAAGGATTGTTCAATGAACCGCTTGGAGCAATATATGGATACAGATCCGGATAAACTACTCCTGAATTTGCCCCGGCATCGTAAACGTCTCTAAGGCGTTCTGCATAATTATTCGACTGCCTTTCGATTTGCATGATGTATTCAATTTCGTCACCTGCATGCGTAGGAGGGAAGTTGGCAGGTTCTTCGGCACCCACACTGTTTATAAGGTTGTAAAACGCATCCGGATTTTGTATGGATAAACCTGCCGGAATTCCCTGGTTGCGATGAAATGCAAGTGAAACTCCTGTTCCTATTTCAAGCGCAAGCGGATCGGGAACTGTGGTGCTTGGATAACCAATCGGGTAATCGGGATAGTAATGCTCAAAATAACGGCCCATCCAACCGGAATTGAAATAATCATCGTAGTTTCCGCCCATATACCAGACATCCCGGCTGCGGAAATGTGAACCATTCATGTTTTCGTAGGAAACGTTTTGAATGATCGCCATATTTCCGTCATCATACATGGCTTTTGAACCTACCATGTCGGGGTGAAGTCCTACTTGTCTGTTGGTCGGTAAATTCGGGTCGAGCGTAATATATTGCCGTGTACCGCTTTGAGGAATCGCAATATTCGGGCGAAGGTTGTAATAATTCCCGTATTGATTGATCGGGATTACCATGTTTAATCCGTCATTTCCACCATGAAGTTGGATCAATACCAAAATCTTATCGTTCAGGCTTGATTTTGCCATGGCTCCCAAAAGTCCGTCGGGTTCCACAAGGTTCAATGCAATCCCGTTGAATCTTAAAAGCATTCCGGTTCCTACCAAAGATGAAATGCGTACAAAGTCTCTTCTGTCCATAGGGTGTAGTTTTAAAATAATTGGTATTCCGGTGTTTGCATCATCGCGTTGAAGAGCGATTCGAGTTGTAAACGTACATTGACGTCACTGCTCGTATTGACATAATTATTCCATTCTGTTGTCCAGTTCGCTGCAGAAAGCTGGTCCAGCAAAACGTTGTCTCTGAAATAATTAAACCTGGCTGCATCAATCGTAATGGGGAAAAGCCAGCTGACTAATTCCTGCACCAGGATTGTTGCATCTCCCGGGTTGGAACAGTTGGTCTCAACAAAATCTACTACGTCCAGTTTGAGCAGGTTTCCGCTCATCCCTGTAAATCCGGTGATTAGCAGTTCTGAAAATTTATAACGGTTCGCAAGGTAATTGGATGAGATCCAAAAACGGTGATATCCCGGAAATTGGTAATAGGGTTCATAACCGGCTACATCGTAAGGTTCGAAAAACTGGAGTCCTTGCAGGTCCAATTGCCCGATCAGCTGCCCGTACATTTCATAATGCGCCGCCAACTGAGTTGTTTTATCAGGAACTGTTAAGTTGAATAAGCGCATGGTACCGATCACAAGGTCCATCGGTGATTTGATGATTGCCCCAATGTTATTGTCTTCCGTGATCGGGGTGTCCATATCATAGAAGTGTTCGCTTTGGAATAAAACTTCCAATACGGAAAGGATATTGTAATTGTTGCTTGTGAGTGTTATTGCCAAAGGTTCTATGATATCCGTTTCCACCTCGGCTGTTATATCGTAGTACACAAATTCCCTGTAGATTCTTCTGCAAATGTGTCTTGCAGTATGCGGGGAAGCAAAAACCATAGTGATCACATCATCCAATTCAGTATAAACTGCAGTTACCGCTGCATTGCTTCCCACTACGCTTCCGGTTTGGATTACCGCATTATTGAAAGCTCCTGAAAATTGCTTTGAGCTTACATCGTGCTGCGAGGAAGTAGTAGCGCTACCTTTTACTTTCCCAGTTGGAAAATTGGTTACCGGGTCTACCGTTTGGAAAGTCGTATCGATTCCCCAGCCGGTAAGAGCTTTGGTAAGTGCCTGAACATCCTGTTCGGTGAAGTTGGTATAATTTCCCAAACTTACTTCGTCGCCTTTTCCAACTGTGTATAATTCCAGGAATTCCCGCGCGAAATTTTCTTGCGGAACACCCTTGATATTCAGATTTCCATCCAAATGTACCAGCATGGCATTGTCGATACAGATCGCTTTTGCCAGGTCTCTGTAATTTCCCAACGCGTAGTAGCGCAGTAATCGCAGATAATCGATAGCAAACTGAGGTTCGCCTTCAATACGGCTCATGATCATCGGGAAATGCGTGTGATAGAACCAGATCATCCGTTCTGTCAGATTTGCCCCCGAAGCCCGCATGTTTTCCATCCACCAGCTGCGGGTATAATCAGACAAATTTGTGCTGTTGGGATTTACCGTATTCGGATATACCCAGTCAGTACCACTTGCGGGGTCTATGGGAAGTGCCGGAACCGGCTGAGTTTGGGTCAGTGCCGCAATTGCAGCCTGTGCTGTCATTCCTGCGAAATTGGTAATATCCTGCAGTTTGGGGCCTAAAGTAGCACGACGCAGTAAATGCGCAGCTCTTTGTGTGCCCAAAGTACCCGTAATCGGATTGAGTGAGGCCATAAGTAGTTTATTTACAAAATCAAAAATTAATAAGTCATAACGAGTCAGACCTAATTAGGAGAGAGAAGAGAGAGTCAGTTCTGAAATTTAGAGATCCCAAGTTAGAATTTTTGTTTTACAAATTCAATAAAAAATAATGTGTCAAGTGATTTTTTAAAACTATGAAAGTA
>CAMPIU010000219.1 GCA_946886545.1 uncultured Flavobacteriales bacterium
CTTCTAATGTTAGCATGGTCGGAATTGGTTACGGTTTGGGAACATCTATCAAGATTAATGAGCGAAACCGGGTGTTTTTCGATCTTCAGAACCAACAGTTGTTCAGCCGGTTTAATTTGGATAAGAATTTCCTTCACCGCATAACGGTTACTTATCAGTTTCAATGGCGGGAAAAGTTAGCAATTGCAATAGGCCCGACCCTTAATATGTTGAATTTAAAAAATATAAACGAATCAAATACTGCATCCATAAGGAGTTTGTCGCCGTATCACTTTTACCGGGAAACAAGCTCAAGTGGTCATTTAATTCAAATGTGGGCGGGAGGATTCATAGCTCTTCGATTATTTTAAGGGTCAAAATGAAGTTTTCCGGTAAATTTTTTAAAATGCAATAGGGGTATGAGCTAAGTGGAAGTGTCTTTAGTGAAAGTCAAAAAGTAAAGACATGAACCAAAACAGATTTTACATTACCTGCATCGCTATTCTGGTGAGTTTTATAGCAAACAGCCAGCAATTTACCCAGTCATTAAGGGGAACCATTATTGATTTTGATACCAAGACGGAGGTGCCTTTTGCCACGATCTCGATCCTTGAAAGCAATCCTTTGAAAATTACAAGCAGCAACGAGTTCGGGGAATTTCGATTTGACAGCGTTCCTTTGGGCAGGATTTCAATAAAAATCACGGCAATCGGTTTCCAGGATTTAGTGCTTCCGAATATCCTTTTAGAATCGGGGAAAGAAAAAGTGCTGAATATCGAAATGCAAACAGATGTTCAAAATCTGGAAGAGGTTGTCATCAAATCTCAACATGACAAATCGGAATCCTTAAACAAAATGGCGCTTTTAAGTGCAAAAACAGTCACGGTTGAGGAAACGAACCGCTATGCAGGTTCAATAAATGATCCTGCCCGAATGGTTGCCAACTTTGCCGGGGTTGTAGGAAATGCAGAAGGAAATAATGACATTGTGGTGCGGGGAAATTCACCGAGAGGAATCTTGTGGAGACTGGAGGGAATCGATATTCCGAATCCCAATCATTTTGCCAGCAATGGTTCTACAGGCGGACCGGTAAATATGTTAAACGGATCCATGCTGGCGAATTCTGATTTTTTTTCGGGAGCATTTGCACCGGAATATGGCAATGCTTTATCGGGAGTTTTCGACGTGAGATTTCGCCAGGGGAATAATGAAAAAAGAGAATACTCCTTTTCTTTAGGAGTTTTGGGGATCGACGGAACCCTTGAAGGGCCGTTTAAAAAAGGATACCGCGGATCTTATCTGATCAACTATCGCTACTCAAGTATTGCCTTGCTGGACGGATTGGGAATATTGGATTACAATGGAATCCCGAAGTACCAGGATCTCTCATTCAATTTGAAATTTCCCACAAAAAAAGCAGGGAACTTTTCCCTTGTGGGACTGGGGGGAATGAACGGAATTCTTCAAACGGATGAGGAAGAAGATACAAAGGAGGTCTTTTCACGATATGATTTCAACGCCAATATGGGTACAGTGGCACTAAAACACGAAAAAATCCTTTCACCGAAAATCTATATTAAGAGCTTTGTCTCGGCATCAAGCGCTTCCAATGGCGGAGATGCTACCGAGCGTGATTCAACAGGAGTTTTATACCATTCTCAACATGAGAATTTCAGAGAAAGCAATATCAAGTTTCAAACGATCCTGAATTACCAGGGAAACAAAAAAAACACTTTTCAAACGGGGGTAACATATACGTATTTGATGTATGATTTCCTGTATAAGGAAGATGATTTCAACACGGGAAACTTCATTGAAAAAGCGAATGCTGATGGTACAGGAAGTATGATCCAATCTTTTGTCAGTTGGAAAAGCCGTTTAACGAATCAGCTAACCTTGGTAACGGGGATCAACCACACAAGTTTTTTAGTCAATAAGCATTTTGTAATAGAACCCCGTGCGGCGGTTAAATGGCAGCAATCTCCCAAAAATGATTTTTCAGCGGGGATTGGAATGCATAGCAGACTGGAGAGTCTTTCCATCTATAAATACAATCAACTGGATTCAACAGGTAATTATGTAGCGCGCAACAAAGATTTGGATTTTACGAAAAGTGTTCATTTTGTAATTGGCTACGGAAGAAGAATTACTAAAAATATTCACTTCAAAACTGAGGTGTATTACCAGCATTTGTATGATGTTCCGGTTGAGAGGAGTCCGAACAGTTCGTTCTCTATGATTAATTTCGATGAAGCTCTCAATGCCGAGTCATTAGTGAATAAAGGAACGGGAAAAAACTACGGGATAGAGCTGACACTGGAACGCTATTTTGAAAACAACTATTACTTCCTGGTAACGGGTTCTCTTTACAATTCCAGGTATAAAGGAATGGACGGAGTAGAGCGCGATACGAGATACAATGGGAATTTTGCTTTCAATGTATTGGGAGGAAAGGAATTTGCTTTCGGGAAGAAGAAGAATAAAACAATCGGGTTGAATGCGAAAATAGCAATCCTTGGCGGGAGTAAATATACGCCGATCGATTTGGAGGCTTCAATAGCTGCTAATACTACGGTTTACATGGTTGATCAAGCCTGGAAAGAAAGAACAGACCTGATATTTATTCCGAATCTCGGTGTAACTTACCGGGTTGATAAACGCAGAGTAAGCCATTCATTCAAAATAGATATTCAAAACGTTTCAAACAACCAGGCCAGATTGAATCCGTATTTCGATTCGAATCGCAAAACGATCGTATGGTCAACACAACTTTCGCTGGTTCCTAATTTGATTTATACGATTAAGTTCTAATGGCAAACCCTTCCTGGTGTCTCACTTCATTGTCGTTTTTAATGATGTTATGTTAATCAAGGAACCATAGTAAATTCTTTGCACTATTCGCTTCTTTGCGGAAATAATTAGAGCCAAGTTTTTTCCTACTTTTGCATCTATGAATAAAAACAAATATACCGTTACTGCGGCCTTACCGTATGCAAACGGTCCCCTCCATTTAGGGCACGTAGCCGGCGTGTATTTACCGGCTGATATTTTTGTGCGTTTCCTGCGTACGAACGGACACGATGTGGCTTTCATTTGCGGATCGGATGAACATGGTGCTGCTATTACGCTTCGTGCTAAAAAAGAAGGAATTACTCCGCGTGAGATCGTGGATAAATACAATAAAATTATCGGTGATTCATTCAAACAATTCAATATTTCGTTTGATATTTTCCATCGTACTTCAGAGCAAATCCACATTGAAACTGCTCAGGATTTCTTCAAAGTATTGGAGAAGAACGGAAAGTTTATAGAAGAAACTACCGAACAATATTTCGACGAGGAATACCAGCAATTCCTGGCCGACAGATACATTACCGGAGAATGTCCGAACTGCGGAAACCCTGGTGCCTACGGAGATCAGTGTGAGAAATGCGGTTCTGCTTTGAGTCCGACAGACCTGAAGAACCCGGTTTCTACTTTGAGCGGACTGAAACCTGTATTAAAAAGTACTTCTCACTGGTTTTTGCCAATGGATCGTCATGAAGAATGGCTTCGTCCCTGGATCAAAGAAGGAATTTTAGACGGAAAGCAGCAACACGATCCCAAGGCCTGGAGAAACCAGGTGATCGGACAATGTTTATCATGGATCGACGGCGGTTTACGTCCGCGTGCCATGACACGTGATCTGGATTGGGGAGTTCCCGTTCCACTTCCCGGCGCTGATGGAAAAGTATTGTACGTTTGGCTGGATGCACCCATCGGATACATCTCCGCAACGAAGCAATGGGCTTTGGATAATGGAAAAGACTGGAAAGATTACTGGTGCAATGAAGAGCGCAAATTGGTGCATTTCATCGGGAAAGACAATATTGTATTCCACGCAATCATTTTCCCGATCTTATTGAAAGACCATGGCGGATTCATTTTGCCGGACAACGTACCGGCTTACGAGTTCCTTAACCTGGAAGGAGACAAATTCTCTACTTCCCGCAATTGGGCAGTTTGGCTGCACGAATACCTGGAAAGATACCCAGAGAAAATCGATGAATTAAAATATACACTGACTTGCATTGCCCCGGAGACGAAAGATGCGGAATTTACCTGGAAAGAATACCAGGCACGTGTAAACAACGAATTGGCGGATATCCTTGGAAACTTTGTGAATCGTGCGCTGGTTCTGACCCAAAAGTATTATGAGGGCAAAGTGCCTGCATGCGGTGAATTGACCACTGAAGACCAACAGGTTCTGGACGACATGAAAGCCATTCCGCAACGGATTGCTGAGTTGGTGTACCAATACAAACTGCGGGATGCTCAGGCAGAAGCCATGATGCTTGCACGTATCGGAAACAAGTACCTGGCAGATAACGAACCGTGGAAATTGGTTAAAACGGATCCGAAGCGTGTTGAAACGATCATGAATATCGCTTTGCAAATCACAGCAAATTTAGGCTTGGTGCTGGATCCTTTCTTACCTGAAACTTCAGCTAAGATTCGTGCATTTGTGGGAACGGAAGCAAAAGCTTGGAATGAAGCCGGAAGTATTTTGTTGCAGGCCGGAGACCAAACCAATCCTCCGACTATCTTGTTCCAGAAGATCGATGATGAATTTGTAGCAAAAGAAGTGGCATACTTACACGCTTCCCAACCGGTTGCGGAAACTAATTTTCCTCCTCAAAAAGAAGAAACCTCTTTTGATGATTTTACGAAGATGGATATTCGTTTGGGAACGATCGTTGATGCGATCCGTGTTCCGAAAGCGGATAAATTATTGCAATTGACCGTAAACACAGGAATTGATACCCGCACGATTGTTTCAGGGATTGCAGAACATTACTCCCCGGAAGAAGTGATCGGTAAAACAGTTGCTGTGCTGATGAACCTGGCTCCAAGAAAGATTCGCGGGGTGGAATCTCAGGGAATGATACTGATGGCTGAGAATGCGGAAGGAAAACTGAGCTTTATGATCCCCGAAAAAGGATTTGAAGCCGGTGGAGAGATCCGGTAGTTTAAAGGTTGTCAATGTCTTGAAATGATTCCATGAATTTACCGTTCCTGAATCTTAGGAAATTGCCGCTTGTTTCGTGGACACCGGCTATATCCTGAAGAAATTTTTCCAGGTATCGGGCTGTTAAATTTGTTCTGTAATACTTGGTATTGACACCATAGATAGGTCTTTCAAGGATATAATTCGTCTCCATTTTTTTACTGTCATAATACTCGGCAACAATGTATAGCTCGATGTTTTTATCCCTGCATAATTGCTGCACTGCATTTAACGAATAACAAAATTGACTATGACAGTTAGGCTTCCAGATGAATAGTACTGCATGGTCAAAATTGCTGATACATTTCCTGAGTTCAATACCATTGACAACAAAAATTTTGGTTGAGTCAGTATAGTTTATTGAACACAGATTGTAGCGGGATGAAAATTCGGGTTCTACTATAAGATTTGGAGATTCTGACCTGGTTTTGTTGTAGTAACCATACAAACCTTTAAAACTTCCACTGATGCAGGAACTTAACAGAAATGTGATCAGAAGAAGACAGGTAAGATGTTTCATATGGGGCTCAATATGCT
>CAMPIU010000220.1 GCA_946886545.1 uncultured Flavobacteriales bacterium
CTTACGCTGAAGCTTGTGCCATCGCTGAAGCTAAGGCGGCATGCGATCAGCATAGGCGCACCGCACTCGCTTTTTAGATAATTACAAATTTAAAAACAGTAAGAGGCGACTGGTAAGCGCCTCAATTATCTGTGCATTAGTGGGAAAAGCCAAACCAACATCCAATGTTAAATTAATGATACCTCATTTAAGATCAGCTTAACATTTATTTACTTGAATCGTAACTTAAAGTAAAGGATAGAACAAGCTTAGTAAATCAATTTTGTATCAAGAAAAAAATAGAAAAATGAAAAAAATTTACTTAAGTGCATTGTTCGCAAGTTTAGGAACTTTAGCAGCATTCGGACAACAGTTTGAAGAAACAACTTATCGCGGTGCCTTTGCTCCTGCTCCAACTCCAATGTGGACTGAAGGATGGGCAAACTGGGACCCGCAAAACACAAACTACGGTACTCCAAACCAAACAATCTCAAGTAACATTACAGCAAACACAACTTGGACAGCAGGAAACGTTTACTTATTACAAGGTCAGATTTATGTAAAAAACAACGCCACTTTGACAATTGAACCGGGAACGATCATCATGGGTGATAAATCTGTTCAGGGATCAGGTTTGTTTATTACTAAAGGTGCAAAATTAATGGCTCAGGGTACCGTAAACGCTCCGATCGTGTTTACTTCCAATCAGGCTGTAGGATCTCGTTCTGCTGGTGACTGGGGAGGTTTGATCTTCCTTGGAAAGGCTGCTAACAACCAAACAAATGGTATCGCAAACATCGAAGGTCTTGCTCCAACCACAGATACAGAATTTGGTGGTGGTGCTACTCCTGACGATAATGATAACTCTGGTAAACTAACTTTTGTTCGCGTTGAATTCCCGGGATATGCTTATCAAACAGATAAAGAGATCAACGGAATCACTTTCGGCTCAGTTGGAGATGCAACAGAAATAAACTTCGTTCAGGTATCTTTCTGTAATGATGATGGGTTCGAATGGTTCGGTGGAACTGTAAATGCAAAACACCTGGTTTCTTACAGAAATTTAGATGATGATTTTGATACGGATTACGGTTTTTCAGGAAATATTCAATTCGGTTTGATCGTTCGTGATCCAAACATGGCTGATAACCCGGCAGTTTCTACTTCAGAAGGTTTTGAATCGGATAATGATGGTACCGGTTCTACAGCCACTCCTCAAACAAACGCTACATTCTCTAACATTACCGCAGTTGGTCCATACAGAGGAAATACGGCAAACACTATTGCTGCAGGTTACCGTCGCGGAGCTCGTATCCGTCGTAACTCTGCTATCGATATTCGCAATTCAATCTTTATGGATTTCCAAAGAGGAATTTTCATCGACGGAACTGCATGTGAAGGGAATGCTACAAACGGATTGATCCTTTACAGAAACAATATCGTTGCAGGTAATGTAACAGGTAAAGTAACAGAAAGAACTGCTTCAAGTACATTTGCTATCCAGGCATGGTTTGCTGCCGGAATGAATGATTCAATTGCTTCTACAGCAGGAATTTTAACTACACCATACAATTACTTGGCTCCTGATTACCGTCCGGCTGCAAGTTCACCGCTTTTGTCAGGATCTGATTTTACAGGACTTTTAGGAATTAAAGAAGTTTCAGCTATTGCAGGTGTTTCTTTATACCCTAACCCAACAAACTCAGATGCGAAATTATTTGTTGATGTGGCTCAAAACAGCACTATTGAAGTAGTTGTAATGAATGCTAACGGACAAGTGATGCAAACAGTAGGTACAAAGTATGCTGAAGTTGGAACACACGAATTCACAATTAACGCAACAGATTTCGCTCAGGGATTATATTACGCAGTTGTTAGAACCGGTGATGCGGTTAAAACTGTTAAGTTGAGCGTTGTAAAGTAACAGCAATTTTCTCTGTTAGTTTAGTTTTATAGCAAGAAAAAGGGTTGTCGATTGGCAACCCTTTTTTCATTATTAAATATTCATTCCTTTGCAGTACTCTACATCTCTGTGGTAGAAAAATAAACGTGAAGAAGCGAAGAAGGCAGAGAGGGTTATACCAGTAAAATCTGCAAGTAAAAGAATTCCTTTAATATCGGAATATCCTTACCTTCGTAAAAAATAATTCACATGAAAATATTAGCATTCGGAGCGAGTACCAGTAAATCTTCTATCAACCAGCAATTTGCAAACTTTGCTGCTCATCAATTTGAAGGAGAGGTAAACATGATCGATTTAAACGATTTCGAAATGCCCGTATTTTCTGTCGACAAAGAAAAGGAAGAAGGTTATCCGGTTCAGGCTCATGAACTTCATGAGATCATTGAAAGTTCCGACTTTTTGGTCATTTCCATGACCGAGCATAATGGAAGTTATTCTGCCGCATTTAAAAACACATTGGATTGGTGTTCCAGATTAAATAACAGCGTATTTCATGACAAACCGATGCTTTTAATCTCGACTTCACCAGGAAAATTAGGCGCGAAATTCGTTCTGGAAGCTGCATTAAGTCGTTTTCCTCGTCATAATGCCAATATCATAGGGCATTTCAGTTTACCAAGTTTCGGAGAAAATTTCAAAGACGGAATTATCAATGAAGAATTGGCAAAGGAATTCAATGACCTGATCGGACAGGTAAAAGAAACTTTAGCGAAGATCAAATAAGGAATCTACTCCCAAAATCCGTTCTACTGTAAAACCTTCAGCGTAACGCACTCCAATGCTTCGTCCGTATTCTGCCATTCTGCCGCGAAGAAATTCAAAGAATTCTTCTCCGGAGATCGGTGTTTTCGGTTCAGAAGAATTCGGATCCCAAAATTGGGTTTTGTATGCTTTAATCGAAGCAAATTTTTGTTCTACGAAATCCGTTACATCTATCACAAAATCAGGCTCTAAATAACGATCCTGGACGTAATGGTAAACGGCTTTGGGTCTATGAGCTTCCTGGGCCTGGCCATCCCAGCTAGTTTCAATTCTTCGTAATCCGGCTAAAAAACAAGCCTCGGAGGCCAATTTACTTCCCTTTCCATGATCAGGATGACGATCGGAAACTGCATTCAATAAGACTATTTGCGGTTTGAATCGGCGAATTTGCTCTATTATCAATCTTAAATTCTCCTCCGAATGTTCAAAGAAACCATCGGCCATCTTCAAATTGACACGATCCGTTAAACCCAGAATTGCGGAAGCAGCCTGGGCTTCTTCTTTACGCGTTTCCTTTGTTCCCCTGGAACCCAATTCCCCTTGGGTTAGGTCAATTACTCCGGTGGTAAACCCGAGTGCGCGGTGTTTTAATAAAGTACCGGCAGCAGAAAGTTCCACATCATCCGGATGCGCACCAATCGCTAATACATCAATTTGACTCATGATTTCTTAATCCAATCTAAAATTTGTTCGTCGGCAGGCTCTGTTTGCGGTGAATGAAAACCGGTCACTTCCCCTTTTTCATTGATCAGGTATTTTTGAAAATTCCAGCTTACTTCCGCTCCTGTTTCATCCTGTAACCACTTATAGATCGGATGAATCTCAGAACCTATTGTATGAACTTTTTCTGTAAGTGGAAAGCTTACACCATAGTTCGTGGAGCAAAACGCGGCGATCTCTTCTGCTGTTCCCGGTTCCTGGCCTGCAAAATCATTACAAGGAATTCCTAAAACAGTAAACTCATCCCCGCCAAATTCTTCCTGTAGCTCTTGTAATTGGGTATACTGCGGTGTCAATCCGCATTCGGAAGCGACATTCACCAAAAGCACTTTCCGTCCTTTAAAAGCGCTCCAATCGATAGATTTCCCATCCAGGTAATTCAATGAAAAGTCATAGAGTGTCATAACAATTCTCTTTGAGCTTTAAGGTACTGCTTATTTCTAATTCCGGCAATAATTGTAAGGACTAGAAATACAAAGATTGCAACCCAAACGTATCCCGGAAGGTTTACAGAACCATCTCCGTTTGCGTAGGAATGTAAGCCTACCAAAATGAAGTTCACTCCAAAGAATGTAAACAAGATTGCAGCATAACCCCACATACTTGCTACGTTGAAGGCAAACTTCCCTTTCAGTCCCGGAATAAATCTGAAATGCAGAATAATAGCGTAAACCAGCACAGAAACCAAAGCCCACGTTTCTTTCGGATCCCATCCCCAGTATCTTCCCCAGGATTCATTGGCCCATATACCACCAAGAAAAGTACCAATTGTCAACATAAACAATCCGATAGTAACTGTCATTTCACTGACCGCAGTAAGCACAGAAATAATCTTTGTAACGTCTTTTCCTTTTTTAGTAGTTCTAAACAAATATAAAATGATATTGACGAAACTAATAATGAAGCCAAGACCAAGAAAGCCGTAGCTACCTGTGATTATTGCCACGTGGATCATTAGCCAATAGCTCTTCAAAACAGGTTGCAATGGTGTGATTTCAGGATCTAACAGGTTTAATTGGGATACAAAAATGAAGAACCAGGCAAGTAATGCTGCCGCTGCCAAAATCACTATACTTATCCGTGAGAAGATAAATCCTGCCAGGATGATTACCCATGCAATAAAGACCATTGCTTCATAACCATCACTCCAGGGAGCATGCCCTGAAATGTAACTTCTCATTGCTAAACCTACTCCATGATAAAGGAATATTATTGCCATTAAAACAAAAATTACTTTGGCAATAATTGAATAACGGCGTTCTGATTTTACAGATGGATTAAAGAATACCCGAATAAAGAAAATAATCAACAGAATCATTCCCAATGAAAAATAACTATTTCCGGCATTCTTGAAAATTCCCATTTTGTTATAGGAAACTTCCATTTTCACATGAGTTTCGGAAGGCAAGATCGAAGCCGGGGTTAATGAACGCTGTAATTTCTTTAAATCATTCAATAACTTAGTAGACTTAGAGAAATTGCCATTCGTTTTTGCTGCATCGTTCAATGAACTGATGTAGTTCAAAGCCAAACGACTGGTCACACTGTCTCTCATCATCAGTTCCTGGTTGAAAGGCATAAACCAGCGATTTGCTTTATCTCCTTTTAATGGAATGATCTTCATGAAATTCCAATTTACAACTCCAAGTAATACCTGATACTTCTCACCTAGTTTAATGAGTTTTTTCTGTGTTTCAGATTGTTGTGATTCCGGTTTTTGCAAGGCAGCATTGTAATCATTGATCCATTTGAAATTTCCTGTTTCATCGGATAATTCTCTAAATGAAACATACTTGGTCAAATTGTATTGATCAAACAAAGCTGCAGGAACTAAAATTACTTTTTCATTCATCCAGTAATCCGGGTACATGTGCATGCTGATCACAGTTTGCACTGCATTTCTACCTTCATATTTATTTGCACGATACAATTTACTTAATACCTGATCACACATGGTGTGCATCGGGATAATTCTTCCTCTGTTATCCTGTACCAACAAAGTTGCCAATTCATCACTTTGATCCTCAGAAATAAAATAAACCACCGGATTTTAAGGTGCTGCTGGCATTTGTTGTTGTTCTGTATGCTCGTGCGTGTGGTCATGATCATGGT
>CAMPIU010000221.1 GCA_946886545.1 uncultured Flavobacteriales bacterium
GTTTACAAGAATTCTGGATTCAGTGGCAGCATTCGGATTATACTCATTAAACCGGTCCCGAACTAAATACAGGAGTCATTTTTTTGGTTAAATTCAGTTAAGATTGTTAAAAATAAAACTTTGTGAATAAAAAAAATGGGTTGATTTTGATACGTTCAGAAGCAATTTGGGCACAATATGTAAAAATGATGTATTAATTGCTAATTCAATGGATTGCCTTTAAATTGCCGTATCAATTATTGATTCCAACTAAATTAGTTGAAACTAAAAACACTATTTTTTATTTACCGGAAGCAACAAAAATAGCTGAACCATAGTCTATTAGAAAGAGTTTTATTTTTTAATATTATGCTCAAAATAATCTAAACAAAACAGACTATAATTATGAAGAAAATTTACGTTTTGCTAGGTTGCATACTGCTATTTCAGCTGTCAAACAACCTATCAGCACAAGTCATCTTTAGTGAAGACTTCAGTTCCGCAACAGGGACAACTCCACCCACAGGATGGATTAACAATGACATTCAGGGCGGGGGAGAAGTTTGGGCTTTTGATAACCCCGGAGGACAAACATTAAATGTTCCACTCTCTGATCCTACGGCAATATTTGATAGTGATTTTAATGGATCCGGTTCCGGTCCGGAAGATGCTGCACTTGAATCGCCGGTTTTTGATGCCAGTGTTGTGACAGGTTATATTATGTTGTCTTTCGATCATACTTTCTTTGATGATAGCCAGTTTGGTGGGACTGGAGCGCAATATTTTGTGGAAGTTTGGAATGGGACAACATGGGTACAGGTACTAAGCGGTACAGATGACACACAAGATCCGGAACATGTTTCTCTAAATGTCACTGCGGCAGCTAATGGAGCTGCAACTGCTCAAGTTCGTTTCCGCTGGACGGGTGATTGGGGATATTGGTGGATGATAGATAATGTCGTTGTAGAAGAAATTAGCTGTGCACCAGTATTTGATTTATATGTAGAAGCTGCCACACCTAGTTCATTGGATATTACATGGACAGCCGGCGGAGCGGAAACGAATTGGAACATTGAATATGGTCCGACCGGATTTACTCCCGGATCAGGAACTCTAGGAACTGCAACAGGAACACCCGGGTTTTCAGTTGGATCATTGACTGCAAATACAAGTTATGATTTCTATGTACAGGCTGATTGCGGTGCAGGTGATGAAAGTACCTGGTTAGGACCAATTACCGGATACACCGGTTTCTGTGATTTTGGAGGTATTGATTCGGATTACTTCATTGACAATTTTTCTACGACCGGAGGAAGTACCAATATTTCTAATTTGGGTTCAGGTTTTGCAACAAATGGCTATGAAGATGCAACTGCAATGACGGTTTCTCAATTTGCAGGAGGTCCGAATATTGATTTCACTGTTGAATTCGGGTTTTCTGATTATTTTGGATTTGGTATTTGGGTAGATTGGAATAATAACATGATTTTCGAAGCTAGCGAAAAGATGTTTACTTCTCCTTATACTGATCAGATTTTTACTGGTTCATTTGGTGTTCCTATGGGAACTCCGGTTGGAAATTACAGAATGCGTATTCTTGCGGATTATGATAATGGTTCTCCGGATAATCCGTGTTCAACAGATTATGGATACGGTGAGGTGGAAGATTACACTTTTGAAGTGACGCCGACACCTACGTGTTTGCCAATTGATAATTTAAGTTTTGAAGGTGCAACTGCTAATTCGATTGACATTTCCTGGACAGCCGGTGGATCGGAAACAGACTGGAACATTGAATATGGGCCAAGCGGATTTACTCCTGGATCAGGAACCTTGGGAACAGCAACAGGAACACCTTATTTCACAGCTCCTTCTCTAACGGCTAACACAGAATACGAATTTTATGTACAGGCTGATTGCGGAGGTGGTGACGAAAGTCCTTGGACAGGTCCGATTACAGGATATACTGGTTATTGTGATTTTGAAACATTCCAACCGGATTATTACATCAATAATTTCTCTACTACAGGTGGTGCAACTTCCAACATTTCTAATTTGAGTTCAGGTTTTTCTACAAATGGATATGAGGATGCTTCTGCAATGACGGTTTCTCAGTTTGAGGGTGGTCCGGATGTAAACTTTTCCGTAGACTTTGGTTTGCCTGGTTATACTTTTGGATTTGGTATTTGGGTAGATTGGAATGACAATATGGTTTTTGAGTCCAGCGAACAAATGTTCCAGTCTTTTAATTATGAAGATAATTTTTCAGGTTCTTTCGGAGTTCCTATAGGAACTGCTGTCGGATCTTATAGAATGCGTATTCTGGCAGATTACTGGAATTTTTCTCCTACGGATGCATGTACTACTAACTCAGGAGAAGGGGAAGTTGAAGATTATACCTTTGTAGTAGTTCCGATCCCTTCTTGTTTACCTGTTACTGATCTTAATGTAGATAATGAAATGACCAACTCTATCGATATTTCCTGGACTCCGGGAGGTAGTGAAACTGCCTGGAATATTGAATGGGGAACTCCTGGCTTTGTTCCTGGAACAGGTGCAGGTTTGGATTCGGCTCAGCAAACTTCAACCGCATCATTTACTGTGAGCGGCTTAAATTCTTCAAGCAATTATGATATCTATGTACAGGCAAGTTGTAGTTCAACTGATTCATCTTATTGGACATTGGTTAGCGGAACAACACTTTGTGCACCAATTACAAGTTTGCCATGGACAGAGGATTTTGAGGCAATGACGGATTTTGATTATAGTTTATTTCCGCTTTGCTGGTTAAATGAAACTGGTGACTGGCTTTCTGATAATAGTAACAACACTCCCGGAGTTGCTAATTCCGGTTCAAATTTCGTTGGAATTTATAACGGCTCAAATGACCATTTGTGGACACCTGAATTCCAATTGATAGCAGGAAAAAATTACGAGTTCAGCTTCATGTGGACATCAGTAGATAACTTCACTGGTTGGGCTGGTTCTGTTGTTGTGAATAACACACAATCATCATCCGGTGCTACACCACTTGGTTCTCCTTTTATTGCACCGACTGACCAACCAAATGATGATTACGGAAGAGAATTTTTCTGCTTCACGCCAACAACATCAGGAGTCTATACATTTGGAATTAAGGTAAGTGCTTCATTTAACCCTTACTTTTTAGCATTTGATGATTTTAGTTTAGTTGAGCGGGCAGCTACAGCCGGAACCGGTGGTACAATCGACGCTTGTCAAATTGAAGGTTTGGTTGATCTGAATGCTCTCGCTACTATAAATGATCCGATGGGGAGCTGGACATTTTCTCCAAACCCTACGACAATTGTAAACGATTCGATGTTTAATCCGGAATTTGTACCGGCAGGAACTGTAAGTGTAGATTATGTCACTTATGGCTGTTTAGTTGATACTGCATCGGTATTGGTTACAATTTATCCTCCTTCCAGTGCCGGTATTGATGGTGCGATCGTAGCTTGTAAAAATGAACCGGTTGATCTTTTGTCAGGTTTAAACGGAACAGTTAATATGGGGGGTGATTGGTATGATCCTAACAATAACCCGATGCCAAGCTCACAGGTAATAACAGGAACATTCCCAGGTCAGTACAATTACGATTACATTTCAGGAAATGGAGTATGTCCGGATGATACTGCCGGTGTGGTAGTCACAGTTACAAATTGTGACTGGTTGTCTGTTGATGAAAATGCATTTGAAACGGTAAATCTTTACCCGAATCCTTCAACAGGATTGGTTTACATAGAATCTTCGATGACTACAGCATCATTTAAGCTGGAAATTACAGATGTCAATGGTCGTATAATTGAAACTGGAAGTAATTCAATTACGAATGGAGTTAATACAGTGAATTTGAATTCGGTTCAAAGAGGAACGTATTTCTTCAAACTTTCTAGCGAACAGGCTGAAAAGGTATATCGTGTAGTAATTCAGTAAGAGAAAGCACTGCTTTCGATATGAAATATCAGCAGTGGCTGATTAGCTAAGTAATAAAGCCCCGGGAAGATGGTAACATCAGCTTCGGGGCTTTTTTATGTTAAAAATTTAATTTTCAGAATTATGACTGGGCCGTTAGTAGTTTTGCTGATTTGCTAAATTGCTTCAGATCTCCTCGGTTTAATAGTTTCTGCTAACTTCGCAGCATGAATTTCGAAAAACAATTGATTGCCCGTAGCGGCGAAGTATGTGAATTGAGTGGATCAACAGATAATCTGCAGGTATATCAGGTGCAGCCATCGGAAGGTAATTCAGTTGACGATTTCATTTTGATTACTCAAAATCTGAAAGATCAGTTAGAAGGTACAAAGGAAGTTGTTCCCAATGATTGGAGATGTTTGAATGACGCAATGTGGAGCGAAGTTTCTGCTGTGAAAGTCGTTTCTTACCGTATGCTGGATAGTTTGAAGCAAGAAGGGTGGCCTAATGATTTGCTTGAAATGATCTACCTGGATGATCAGGAACTTGCCTGGGCAAAATCGGGAATGGAGGACGAAGATGCTATCAAACACATTGATTCCAACGGAGCTGTTTTGAAAGCCGGAGATACGGTAGTTCTGATCAAAGAATTAGATGTGAAAGGTTCTACAATTACTGCAAAACGCGGAACAGCTGTAAGAAATATCCGTTTGGTTCAGGACGACCCGACATTGATCGAAGGAAAAATTGACGGACAATCGATCTATATCCTGACACAATTCGTTAAAAAATAATTGAAAGTTGACAATGTAAAATTGAAAAGGAAGGATGAATTAAAACCTTTTCAATTTTACATTGTCAATTACAGAACGTCGTGATAATCCGGAGTTTTGTCAAACACACTTTTTGCAAATGGGCACAAAGGCACAATCTTAATATTGGCTTTTCGTGCGAATTCAACAGCTGCCTGAACCATTAAGTTTCCGACACTTCTGCCTCTGAATGCCGGATTGACCTCGGTGTGATCAATAATGATACGATCATCATTTACCCAGGCATAAGTCATTCTTCCTGCTTCCTGTTCATCTTCCGTTGCTTTGAAAAACCCTTTCGTTTCACGGTCAAATTGTTTTACTTCTATCATAGTTTATGAATTCAAAATGCGAAATTCAGAATTCAAAAGTTTTGAATTTTGCAGTCATAATTTTTAATTAAAATTTGGGCTCTGGCAAGGGAACAAATCCTGTTTCACCTTCAATTCTGGGAAAAGTCCGGTCTGCCCATGCCTTTTTTGCTTCCTCTATTCGCTCTTTCCTGGATGAAACAAAATTCCAAAAGATAAAACGCTCTTCCGGAAATGCTTCTCCACCGAAAATATAAACTGTAGTGTTTTCAGCCATTTCAAAAGTACAAAGTGAAGCATTCTTTGCAATTAAGATTTGCTTCGGACCGTATTCTTCTTCACCGTCTTTGATACTTCCTTCCAGGATATACAAAGCGCTTTCACCAAACAACTGTTCTCCGATATTCAGTGTTGTAGCTTCTTTATTCCTGATTTCAATAAAATAGAGCGGACTATAAACCGGAACAGGTGATTTCCTGCCAAAAGCTTCACCGGC
>CAMPIU010000222.1 GCA_946886545.1 uncultured Flavobacteriales bacterium
GGATCAATCCGGCTTTTTTGCGGATGCGGATAATTTCATTCCATTTAACGGTAGATGAAAATCCTTCTTTTGAAATGGAAACTCCTTTATCTGAAAAATCATAAATCGTTTCCTGCCGGATCCGCGGGTTGTTTTGATAGTGTCTTTTTGCATTATTGAAAATACTGAAAGCAAATAGAGCTAAGAATACAATCGAAACAAAAACAAGCATGTATGCTGATTGATTTTTAAAAACAAGCATGGCGATCAAGGCACCGATGATCAAGCCCAGAATTGCCAGGAGCAGGAAAAGGACCTGTAATCTTTTTAAAAGTAAGATACCTGTCAGTTTCGCGAATTCAGATTGCGTGAGTGTTGTTTTGATTTGCATGGTCAAAGGTAATTGAAAATTGAGAATTTATAATTGAAAAGAAAATGCTTCTATTAAATTGAATTTTCAGACTCTTTTCAATTCTCCATTTTACATTTTCAATTTAAGCACCCAGCATTCCACAATTTCTTGATCCCGCCACTTTGCATTGCGTTTGGTCTTGGAAGAAGCTGCAGCCGCTTTTTTGGTCTTTTTCTCAACCAAAGTAAAACGTTTGTTAAGCTTCAATTCCAGTTCGATCGGATGAACGAAGTTCGGATCCATCAATCCGGCCAAATTTGAAAACAATAAAACCAGGTGCCCTTCCGGATTCAGGTGTTTGTGAGCTTCTTCAAAGAAGCGTGGAAAGAGTTCTTTGTCGTAATAGATCGCCAGGTCAATACCTGAAACTTCTTTTGGAAGCGGGATCCACGGCGGATTGAAAACAATCAGATCCGATTTGACCTCTGATCCGGCAAACAGATCTCCGAAATAGAGCTTTATTCTTTCTTGAACCGTAGTGACTGTTAAGTCTACTACTGGTTCACTCTCATTCACACTGCGAAACTTCAGTGAAGCACTGTTCTCATTCTGATATAATATCCCAATCAGCGCATTCGGATTAATATCCGAAGCGTAAACTTCTTGAAAACCAAATTGATGAAGTAGTTTACTTAAAATTCCACTTCCGATCCCCACATCAAATGCTTTTTCTTTCTTACCGGAATACTTTTTTAAATAACTGACAAACAATTCAATGTGCTCAAAACGTGTAGGGAAGTAGGTCCCGTAAAAGGGATGGAGTGTTTGTTTCAATCCGGGAATGCGGATTCCTTTTTCATACCATTGCCAGGCACTATTTAATCCCTGTATATCTGTAAAAGGCAGGAAAAAGTCAGGTAGTTCCGGATATAGGATTTTGATCCAGCCGATTTCCGGGGCCTTGCGAACATGCAGTTTATGATCGCTGACTTCAATCAAAAGCAATTGAGATGCTTTTCGATATTCCTCACGATAGTTCCGCTGTCCTTTAAATGAATCGTTCGTGGAATTTTTCGAGAGTTGCTTCTTTAATGCTTCCAAAACAGCAATCCCGCTGCTGAACTGGTCGGCGATCAGAACATGGTTTCCTTCCAATAAAGCTTCGACAGCATATCTGGGATCAACTTGTTTTGAATATTCCAATACCGGAATATCTTCCACAAGCGGTTTCGGACGATTGATCGTTAAGTCTTTTGAATGAAGAATGGGGTTTGCCTGAGTCATGAACCGACCAAATTACAAATCATTTATGTATTGTTTCGAAATTAACTCCTCCGGTTTCATGCTGAAGGAGTAAATAAAAACCAGGAAAAACCATTCCAGGGGTTTCATTGCAATATAAGTAAGATTTGCTCCGAAACGACTCGTGATTTTCTTCGAAAGCGGATAACCGTATCTGTCATAGTTCTTACGAATGAAGGAATGTGTTTTAGGAAATTTCGTTTCAATCAAATTTTCAAATGCGTTAGCTACAGATAATTGACGGTTTACAATGATCGGGTGTCCGTGTCTAAATCCGATTCTTTGAGGTTTTACAATCGTCGGAGATCCGCAAGCTGCTACTGTACATAAATAATGTCCCTGGTGATCTAAAAATGGGGGATGGCTTTTTTGAGATAAGGTCCAGGTGGTGGTATCGGTAAAAACTTTGATCATGGAATCCGGGTATTGTCCGAAAATCATGAGAACACACAGAATGAGTAAGAGAAAAGGGAAAAACAGGATCAAAATCCAGATGCTTGTTTTTTGAGAATTCACAAGTTTATTATTCAGGTAATTCAGTAACTTGTTCTTGTATTGGTTCCTGATTCGATTGGTTTGATCGCTTTTAATGACCCGGACAAAAAGAATGAGATTAAACAGGATAAAACTTAAAGGAGCTAACATGAAGATCCAACCCGAATAGGGATCATAGTACTCCTGTGGGTCTGAGTGATTTAAGAATTGAATACTCCAGGGAATACAAATAATAACCCAATAGATCATAGCGCAAATGGCCAGTGCAAATGCAAGTGGCGGAAGTTGCCTTCCTTTTTTCCAAATGTAGAAACTGGAAACCGCATTCAAAACATAGAAGAAAACGAAACTGACAACATGTTTGGATGAGATTGGAGTATAACTGGAATCAACCGGATCAATCCGGACATAGTAATCTTGATAGTTCCCCACTAACTGACTGAGTAAAATGCTCAAATGACCGATTATGAGAAGAAATACTATTCCGGTATCAATGTAATGATTTGTTTTTGACAGGGTTGGATTAGTTATTTTTGTAATTCCTTTCGATAACAAAACCAAAAGTGCAAGAATCAGTACCATCCCGGCTGGTAAAGTAATGTACTCCATTTATTTTAGGTAGCTTATTTTGGTTATTGCTTAAAAGCTTCCGTTGCTGCCCGCACCGAACCGTGTTTCAATAACAGTTCATTCGCCTTTTCTTCGTCTAGTCCGGTCGCATCCATGACCATTTTGGTACCGCGGTCAACCAGTTTTTCATTGGATAACTGCATATCTACCATCCGGTTTCCTTTTACTCTTCCCAAACGGATCATGATTGCTGTTGAAAGCATATTTAAAACCAGTTTCTGGGCAGTTCCGCTTTTCATACGCGTACTTCCGGTAACAAATTCAGGGCCTACAACAGGAGTAATGGCAATATCAGCCAATTGACTGATCGGTGAACCCGGATTACAGGAAATACCACCGGTTAAAATGCCTTTTTTCTTGGCAGTTTCCAGTGCCCCCAAAACGTAAGGTGTTGTTCCGGATGCGGCAATTCCGACAACGATGTCTTTCTCAGTCATTTGAAACGCTTCCAGGTCTTTCCAACCTTGGTCGCGGTCGTCTTCTGCGAATTCAACTGCTTTCCGGATCGCCTGGTCTCCGCCGGCAATGATCCCATTGACCATTCCGTGAGGAACACCGAAAGTCGGAGGACATTCGCTGGCATCTACAATTCCCAATCGACCGCTTGTTCCTGCGCCCATGTAAAATAATCGCCCACCCTCGCGCATGCGTTCAACGCAAGCATCAACGAGTTTTTCTATTTGAGGAATCTCCTTTTCAACTGCAAGGGGAACCGAATGATCCTCTTCATTGATTCCGATCAACAAATCTCTTGTCGACATAAGATCTAAATCCCGGTGATTGCTTTCGGATTCTGTTATTCGTTTCATATGAATGCAAATGATGAATGCAAAATTCAAAAATATCCGTGTTTTGAATTTTTATCCCTATAGTTATAGGGATTGCATTTTGAATTATACTAAAAATGCTTCAAGTGAACCGTTGGAAGGCATTACTTCTACACGTTCACCCAAAGTAGTTGTTAAGGTCATTCCCACAAAGTCACATTTGATCGGGTATCTTCGGTGCATTCTGTCAACCAAAGCAACCGTTTTTACACTGCGTACAGGTTGTTCGAGGATCTTCATTACTCCGTATTGCATGGTCGTTCCTGAATTGATCACATCGTCCACCAAAATCACTGATTTTCCGTTGAATAATGTCGGATCGATAGAGCATTTGATCATGGAATCCAAAGGATGGTCTTTATCCAGTTCAATTTTAAAATAAGTCACTTTCTGGGAACTGTTCTTCCGGACGATCTCAGTGATCTGCTGCGCAAAAGTTTCACCATTCCCGATAATTCCACCGATAAACAGTTCAGGAATACCGTAGGTGTTTTCTAAAATTTCATGCGCCAGACGCATAATCTTTTGCTCAATTTGATGCTGATTTAAAACCAATTTCATGAAGTGCGAATTTAATGTAAAAGTAGTTTTTTTAGCCCGGATTTGAACACTTTTTAATAAATCAAACCGATTATTGGTTATACAAGTTTAAGCCCTTTCCGATAATTCCGAATTAGCCATTCGGAATCATTGTTTTCCAGGGAAAATAATTTTTAGTTTGTTCTAATTCTTGTATCATGGTGTTCTTCGACTCGATTAAAATGGTAGGGGCTTACTTTTCGGAAAGAAAATATGATCTTTTATTTGAGTTTATACTACCAGCGGTCAAATGCTCAATTACTCGAAAGGGGAAATGTTGTAGAATTACTAAATGTTAGCCGTCCTTCCTGATGTTAAGAAGGAGTGACAACCTGTCGATGCGGTTGTTCAATCCCGGAAAGTGCTAATCCTGTAGTGTTTGTAAAACTACTGCAGGATTGCATTTTGGATCCTGATCCCGGTCTTTCCGTGGATTGGTCCGCAGCGGCAGGTTGGCTGAATGCTGTAATTGAGTAAGAGGCCGCATAGCGGGTGAAGACGAATAGCAACAAACGTTAGTGCGAAAGCTAGAGGAGGCATTTTTGCTTACTTTTTGTGCCCCTCAAAAAGTAAGAAGACAAAGAGTAATTGTTGGTGGTATTGGAAATTTAATCGGACAACAATGATTCGGAATTCGGAATTCGGAATTCCGAATTGTGAATTATCTTTGGAACAAATAAAAGCGGGAATGGGAAGACTACTTGAATTTTTTGAACGAAGAAAGTATGAGATTCTGCTTGCCGCTCTTCTCCAGCATTTGTTTATCGGGATTTTTATTACGGACCATGCCAATTATCGGGATGTTATCTGGCCCATCAACATGTTGGTGCTTGGTTTGGCTTGCACCGGGATTTTCATGGGCAAAAACAAATGGAAAAGCTGGATCAAAAACCTGTTGTTTATTCTGGTTGTACTTTTTCCCATCGGAATTTCCTTTGTAAAGGATGTGAAGTTCTATTTCGAAATACTGAATATCGTTTATGTCCTGTTCTTCATTTTTATTTTTTACGAAGTAGTGAAATTCCTGGTGAAGCCGAGTTACATCGATAGTGACGTAATTTCGGCAGCAGCCTGCGGGTATTTTTTGCTTATCGAAATAAGTGTTTTCCTGCTGCAGTTCATGGTTTACAATAATCCGCAATCTTTTCACGGGATTGATATGAGAGACAGTGCATCAATCTATATGGATATGGTTTATTTCAGTTCGGTTTCCATAACGAGTATTGGTTTTGGCGATATGGTTCCAACCGCGCATAGCACCAAACTGGCAGCTTCCATTTTGGGGATTGCGGGGCATTTCTATACAGTCGTTTTAGTTGGGATAATCATCAGTAAATTTACTACACGAAAATAGCAGGTC
>CAMPIU010000223.1 GCA_946886545.1 uncultured Flavobacteriales bacterium
CGCAGGAATCATCTCTTTAATACAATCCTAAAGTGCAATGTACCATAAATTGTAATACCTTCTGAAGGAAGTATTCCCGGACACTGATAAGCAGTTGCTCTCCTTGTGTAGTAGGATGAATTCAATAAATTGTTTACGCCCGCTTCCAATTGGAAGTATTTTTTGAATGAGTAACGCGCACTGAGGTCCATGACGAAATATGCCGGAATTTCTCCGATCACAGCATCACCGCTTCCTTCTACGGAATTTGTTGCATCACTGAATTGTGCCGAATTGTAAGATCCCTGGATTTGTACCTGCCAGTTTTTAGCGCGAACTTTTAATCCGGTTTTAAACATCAGTGGACTTACATATTCCACTTGCTTACCGACATAGCTTTTTTCTCTCGAAGAAATATAAGTAGCGCGGATATACGAAAAGTTAACGAAAATAGAAGAGCCGATTTTAGAACTGTCGATAAGTGCTTTGATGAAATCAAATTCCACAAAACATTCCACACCCGTGTTTAATGCGTTTCCGATATTTGTACGGATCTTCTTGGTGGAATTTGGTTCCGGTGCCAAACCGATCTTGTCTCCGTAAAACAAAGTGAATACTGCCAGGTCTGTATAAAAATACTTTCCTGCAAATCCTCTCCAGCCAAGCTCGGTGGTATGTCCGTATTCATCCTTGATCAGGGAATCCACAATAATATTCGGATTTGCAACACGGATATCCGAGAAATTTACCGCCCGGTAGTTCTGACAGAAGTTAATGTATGCATTCGAGTATTTTCCCGTTTTAAATGAGGCACCGGCTCCGAGAAGAGGTATGGATCGGCTGATCGTATTGGAACTTTCAATTTTCAAAGCGCTTAATGTATCAAAGGTCAGCGGATGAATGTTGTACTGGTTGTAATAACCAAGGGCTGAACTTTTGATGAACTCAAAACGCATTCCGGCATTGATCGTCCATTTGTCTCCCAGGAACCAGATATTGTCTGTGAAAGCAGCTAAATTCTCTGACGGGAAACGAAAATCTGAATTTTCCATCTCTTCCGGATCATTAAATTTAAAATCCGGACCAGCTCCATCACCAGACAAACCCTGACGATTGCTCGTTTCTCCTCTGTAATAACGCACTCCTAGTAAAAATGCATTTTCCTGGCTTTGTTTTTTTGCCAGTTTGTAACGATGCATAACCCTAGCTTCGATCCCGGTATTTTTGAAATCACCTGCAATCAGGTCGCGTTTTCCACCCGGATCGGCAGTGTTTATTTTTCCGAGATATCCCAGGGAATAGCGGTCAGAAATCATTCCGAATGCACGGATATTTAATAATGTCTTTTTGGAAAGTTTCGAATCAAAATGAAGGGCTAAAATATTCCAGTCGACTTTAAACCAGTTTCTGTCGCGAACACTTTGTTTGGGATCTTCTTCAAATTGTTTGTCGCTTAGACCTCCGGGTTGTTTTGCCTGATAGGTCATTCGTGTATATTCAATCCGGATTTGATTGTTTTCATTGAAATGATAGCCGATTTGCGCAAATCCTTGCTGTTGATTAAAATCGGAATTAGGCCGGTAGCCATTGCCGGTTTTCAATTGATAATAGGCCTGGTATTCAAAACGGCCGGCCGTTCCTGAAACACGATTGAAGGTTCCGAAATAACCATAGTTTCCGATTGTATTCCTGGAAGTAAACTGAAACGGACTTGTTCGAACCGGGTCTTTGATAATGAAGTTCATCAAACCGCCAAACTGGGTTCCGTATTGCAAACTAGCGGAGCCACGAATGATCTCAATGGCCTGAAGTGCTTCCAGTGGCGGAGTATAATAGCTTTCCGGGTATCCAAGTGCATCAGCGGAAATATCATATCCGTTTTGACGTGTATTGAAATTTGCGGCCCTGTTCGGACTTAAACCTCTTCCTCCGACACCCATTTGGATTCCCGCACCGTCACTTTCCCAAATATTTAAACCGGGAACTTTAGCAAACAATTCTCTCGGGTTAGCACTCGACTTGGCTCCGCCTTGACGTTCTGTTTCTATTAGCGTATTAGTGCCGGTCGCTATTTGAACGCCCTTTATCGGAGGAATAAAACCGATGTCGAAATAATGCATTCGCTTACCACGGATTTCAACTTCTTCCATAGTTTGAGAGCTTTGGACCTCGATCAGTGGCGCTGGAGCTACAATTCCGTTCAGAACATAAACCAAGGTGTCAATTTCATCGCCGTAGATTATCAGCGGACCTTTGTCACACGGAATTTTAAATTTACCTTGTTCATCGGTCATGGTTTTTTTCTCACCGCATTGCACAAAAACTCCGAATTGCGGTGTCTTTGTCTGATCGATAATTGTTCCTTCGAAGTTTTGGGACCAGGAAAGTGAAACAAAAATAGAACACAAACAGGAAAGGCTTATTTTTCTAAAGGTAAAATCCATTTTCGGTGTTTCAAATTGTATTCTTCTTGCATGAGATCTGTTTCCCGGTTTACAAAATGCTGATTAGGTCTTCCGTTCAAGGTAACATACACATCTGCACTTACCCTTGGACGCGACAAATGTACGCTTTTGCTCCCGAAATGCAGGACAGTATCTTTGTACTTTTCTCCCAGGAAATGGGCAAACTGTAAAATCATATCAGGCTGACGGGACATTTGATCTATCTGTTGCGGACTTAGGAAATCTGAATTGGTGATCTCGATAGATTTAAGGGTATTCCGGTCTTCTACGTAGAAGGTTGCATATCCCTTTTTTTCCATTAACATGACCCGCCACGAAAAACGAAAACCCTCTTCGTGCCAAAATAAATTTTCCGGGTAAAGTAAGTAGCGAAAAGGAAGGAGTAGTTGAATGAGAAGCGATCACAATCTTCGATTTTGAAACAGGAATATTGGAACCCGTATTTTTCCAGCTAAAGAGCCTTTTAAGCAAATTAAGCCATTTGTCGTGGAAGCTGGCAGGGAAGAAAATCAGGGTGCTGAAAATCATTACCCATGGAAAGACCCCGATAGGGAATAATAACCAGGTTAAAATATGAAAGACTACTACGAAAACATAAGCAATATTTCGAGTTTTGGAACCCGAAAGGAAAAAGGGGATCGTCAGATCATAAAAACAGGAAAACCAGGAAAAAACAAAGGCAACCCAGGAAGTGGCCAGCAAATCTCCTACAAGCGGCAAATCTCTGAATGCCTGCAACCACATGCGAAGAGGTTGGGCTTCCAGCAGCCAGTCCGGGTTTACTTTGGCCAAACCGGCAAAAAAGTAAACGACTCCCAATTGGAAACGGAGTAAAAAGATCGGCCAGTAAGGAATCGTATCTCGCCGAATGGAAGGATTTCTCTTCGCATCCACGCTGAACTGCGCATTTGCAGGTAAGAAGATCAACAAAAAGGCAACAATACTTACAAAGTAATAGTGATTGAGGTAGTAGCTCTTGTCCAATAATTCCACATAAGTGAATGCCAAGAAAAATAAGGCGGCGGAAAACCTGTAAAAAGCCCCGAAGATGATTCCCAAACACGCTAAGGTCATTGCAATGAAAGGAAGATAGATCCAGTTTCCCGTTAATGGACGAACCCAATCAAAACCCAAATAAGTAAAATGAAAGGGAGGATCAATGTACAAAAGTTTTACCCAGCCATTGGCAATAAACCGGAGGGTGCTGAATAAAAACAATGATCCGATAACAATCCGAAAAGCAATCAGAGGAGTTATGGAAACTCCTCTGAAAAGAAAATCAGACCAGCGCTTTCTAATCTCCATCTGTATCCTGATAAGTTATCAAGACACCAAAAGCGGAAGCCATATCTGTTTTCATATAGACAACAGAGGCTTGCTGGTAAGCGTAAAATTCGGTTAATGTATTTGGAGAGGAAGTCATCAGATCTTCCAGAGTTCCTGCCCATGTCGGTGGAGTTGCCAGCATATAATCAAACCGCGATTGAATGGTGCTTGAAAGCGTTGTTTTTTCAATGGCATTTAAATAGTCGTCGAAACCACTGCCGTTATTGTTTCCGGAAAGATTCAATCCGTAAAATATTGCACGGCAAGCCCTGATATTCTCGGTTAATAAGGTTTTACCAATACCAGAACGACGGGCTTCTAAATAGTTTGGTTGTTGAATTCCCAAAGTATGATTTCCGATTGGGAAACCTATTTTGGTCGTTTTGCACAATTCATAGTCCTTACAGAAATTGTTTACCAACAAGGCAAACGGACTGGTTGATTCGTTACCCGTCCCATTTACAAATGTACTTCTGTAAGCACTCCATCCGGCAACAACCGAGTTGATTTCCGATTTCATTTTTGAAATAATATCAGAAACATAAGTACAAGTGCTGCTTACTGTTTGGAATTGTGTTAAAGCGTTTTGTTTGTAAAACAAAAAATCCAAAGCATCAAAACCACTGGCATCTAAATTTTGCGCAGCATTCAGATCATATCCTCCGTTTTGGATATTGCTGTTTATTTGAATAGTATCACAAGGAAAAGTTCCAAATGTGAAAGCAATATTAGCTGTCATTGCAGGACCAAAGTCAAAGGCCTTAACATGTTGGAAAGAGATGTTCGCTTCAATCCATGCTTGTTTTGTAAGGTCTAATTTGGTTTGGGTTTTGTCGGATAAAAAATCATTCCATGAAGTTTCAAGTGTACTGATTTTGTTTTTGAGATCAGCGTATCCGGGAATAATATAGTTATCGGCCATATTTACCATGATCGGTGCCTTGTCAAATTCGGTGTCTTCGTCCTTTTTCTTCTTACAAGCTGTGATAAGAAGAATAGCACATAAAGGAATTGTCCACTTAACTAATTTCATGGTCTGAATGTTTAATAGTTTGCGTCGATAGTTGCTTTGATAGCATTGATGTCATTTAAAGTCAATGACCATAAATTTCCGTTGAAGTCTGCAAGCAGGTTATCAACTTCTGTAACCGACATTTTACGTGTTTCAGTAGGAGCAAAGCGCAAAGAATAAATAAATCCGTATGCTTCGGATAACACGTGTAAGTATTTAGCCTGATCAGTACCATAACTTGTTACTGCCTGGTCTAAATATTTCATTGCCTGGTATGCAGCAATTTTTTCCCACATTTCACGGATCGCAACAATTGCAGCGTCACGATCAGTCATTACGTTATTGGAAATTGCAGCCCGGCCTTTTAGAAAGTTACCCATCATTACCTGGTTGGAATTCAATGCTGTATTCTGTGAGTTGCAGTATTTACCCCAAAAAGCAAGAGCCGGTGCTGTTGGGAAGTTTGTAGGAACTGAAAAATATCCGAAACATTCATCCCAGTGGTGTTCCATATTTGTATATGTCTCTCCTGAAACCGGAGTTGTATTGTCCACATTCATTTTTGATGGGCCTAAATAAACATTCAAAGCCTGGTATTTGAACACTGCACCCATGATTGATTTTTCAATGATCTCGGATTTGTCGAAACCGTTTGCGTCAATCAGGTAAGTAGAAGTTCCGGAAGTCAATGTTCCTGCTTGTCCGTTTGAAGCAGTATTCATG
>CAMPIU010000224.1 GCA_946886545.1 uncultured Flavobacteriales bacterium
AGCCGGATAAGCAGCATAAGCTTGCTGGCAATAATTCTCAAAATCTGCATTTGTTTGAGAAAACGAATTGAAGCCAATTAAGCAAACTGTAAATAGTAGCCATTTTTTCATAGTGTTTCCAATCAGTAGTTAAGAACGAAAGATATCGAATTCTTTATACACTTGAAAATCAATTGAAAGGAAAAAGGATTTAGTAAATTAAAATTTAACAAAAGGTTTATCGCTATTCATGAAAAATGTGGATCCAAAGTACGCGTGAAGCCCTGAAATTAAAAAACATGGTTAAAATTAATACCGTCAACATCAGTCCGAAAATCCATCCCAAGGGCAAAAACCAAGTAAAGATCAAAAAGACCGGAAGCAATTCCGCTACCGCCAAACCATAACTGATATACATTGCCCCGAAGAAATAACCGGGCTCTTTATCAAATCTGTAATTACATTCCGAGCAACGTTCATACATTTTGGGAGCCTTCAAATGGAGCAATGATCCTTTGGTTTCAAAAATCTTCCCTTTTCCGCATATCGGACAAGATCCATTGAGTATTGCTTTATAATTTGCCATTTCTTTTTTTTACAAAGTTAGCTGCTTCAATCGCCGTAGCTCATTCTTCTTTATCTCAAATAACTATACTATTCAGACATATCCAAATTATTTCCGCTCTAACATTTATTATAATTTGTTCTGCAAAAGCTCTCACTTACCTCAAGACAATGCTTTTTCTTCTTATTTTTAACTATGAATTTTCCACGGCTTCCAATTGAGAAATTTGATGAAAATGGCTTATTACAGGCTTTTTATGTAAATCGCTTTTCGGAACATTTAAGAAAATACCATTCAGACATTACTCGTCCTCACAAACATGATTTTTACCTGACGGTATTTTTTGAAAATGGGAAGGGAAGCCATGACATCGATTTTAATTCCTACGCCATCCGGCCCAATACCGTTTTTTTTCTTCAACCGGAGCAAATCCATCACTGGGAGTTTGATGAAGAAGCAGAAGGATGGATTTTCTTTCATTCGGAAGATTTCTACAAGTTATACATCACACACTTTGAACTTTACCAGTGGCCATTTTTCCAATCAAGGGATGCCAATCCAAAACTGGATATCCCGGAAGAAGCTGCACTTACTCTACAACAACGTTTCCTGGAGATCATGTCCGAGTATAAACAAAATACAAAGCATTCATTCCTGAAGATTGCCAGTTTAAGTCAACTTGTATATGCAGATCTTGCCCGGATTTATGCTGAACAAACTACAGCTTCCGCTCAAAAAAACACTTTGTATCAGGATCATTTTCATCGTTTCATAAAACTGCTTGATGAACATTACATCCGGGAAAAAAACGCCTCTTTCTATGCCTCGGAAATGGCCATGACTACCAAGCACCTGCATCGGATCTGCCTGTCATGTACCGGGAAAAGCACCACTCAGCTTATAGCCGAAAGACTGATTTTGGAAGCCAAAAGAAAATTAGTAAGTGATTCGAAGAGTATCCAGGAGATTGCGGATGAACTAGGATTTGAGAATTATCCCTATTTCCATTTGTTCTTTAAGAAACATGCAGGAGAAACTCCGAAACAATTTAGAGAGAGAAACACGTAGTAGGGGTGAAAAATTTTTCACCCCTACTACGTCAACTTATCACTCAAGATCTTCATCTCGATCACCGGTGAAATTTTCTCGTACAAAATATTGTAAACTGCTTCCAGAATAGGCATTTCAACCTGGAATTTTTTGTTGATCTCTTTGACACATTTGGTTGCATAATATCCTTCGGCAATCATGTCCATTTCAAGCTGTGCCGTTTTCACGGAGTACCCCTTTCCGATCATAAAACCGAAAGTTCTGTTTCGCGAAAACTTGGAATAGGCGGTTACCAATAAATCACCCAAATATGCAGATGATTTTACATCCCGGTGGATCGGACTTACTTCATCAATAAAATTTTCAATCTCCTGAATGGCATTTGCGATCAATACCGCCTGGAAGTTATCTCCATAACCCAAACCGGAACAAATTCCCGATGCAAGTGCATAAACATTCTTTAAAACCGCTGAAAGTTCTGTTCCGAATAAATCGTCTGAAGTAGTCGTTTTAATATAACGGCATGCCAGCATACGGGCCATTTCTGCTGCAATTATTTCATGCTGACATGCAACAGTCAGATAAGATAAGCGCTCCAATGCAACTTCTTCCGCATGACAAGGTCCACAGATAATTCCGATATCCTTGTAAGGAGTTCCGAAGGTTTTATGAAAAAAACGGGCAGGAATAGCATTGTATTCGGGAACAATTCCTTTAACAGCTGAAAAAACAATTTTCCCTTTGAACAAATCCGGTGTCGTATCCTTAAACAAATCAACCAAAAAGGCTGATGGTGTTGCGACAATTAAGACATCACATCTTCTGATAATTGCTTCCAGATCATTTGAAACATGGATTTGATTCAGATCAAACTCAACGGACTGCAAATAAGTGGGATTATGTTTGTATCTCATGATATGAGCTACCTGATCTTCCCTTCGAACAAACCAATTTACCTGTGCAAAATTATTACACAATATCTTCACCAAAGCGGTAGCCCAGCTACCTCCTCCAATGACACCAACGGTTTTCATTCGCTTATTCATAGACTTGGCAAATGTACATATAATTCTCATGCTTGCATTCAAAGCTTCTCTTTCGGATCCGGAAAATAATTCGTTATGCAATCTAACAGAAAGCACTATCTTTGCTAAAAAAATCTATGGCAGAAGTTTCACGTATTTCTACAAACAAGGCACCGAAACCGGTTGGAATGTATCCTCATGCACGCAAAGTTGGCAATCTTCTTTTTTTATCGGGAGTTGGACCAAGAGTAGCTGGCTCTGACGATATTGATTCAGCAGTTCCGGGACTGAAGTTGGATAAAAACGGGAATTTTATTGAGTTTGATTTTGAGGCACAGTGCCGGAGTGTATTCGACAATGTACGCGTCATTCTGGAAGAATCCGGATCAAGCTGGGACCAATTGGTAGATGTTACTGTATTCTTAGTAAATATGAAACGTGATTTCCATGTTTACAATCGTGTTTATGCGGAATATTTCAAAGACAACCTGCCATGCAGAACCACAGTTGAGATCAATTCACTCCCAACTCCTATCGCCATCGAATTAAAGTGTATTGCAACAATTGACTAAATAAAATTATGATCGGATTTGCTATTCGCAGTTTAATAGCTGCAGGTATGTTATTCTTAACAGTTTATTCTTTTTACACCGGTTATTGGGGATGGGGGATTTCCCTTATCATTCCATTGGCCCTGGTATTTCTTTCCTTCATTTACAATGAAAACCTGGCTTTTACGCTAAATCACATGCGCAGTGGTAACCAGGACAAAGCACAGCGTGCAATTAACAGGATTACAGCCCCGCAATATATTCTTTCGAAACGCCAGAGAGCGTATGTGATTTACATGCAAGCGCTTTTGAATGCCCAGTCACTTCCTCATGCGAAAGTAGAAGCAATGTTACGTCAGGCGATCCAAATGGGATTGAAGAGAGGTCATGACAAAGCAATGGCTCGTATGCACCTGGCTGGAATTTGTGTTCAAACCGGCCGCAGACAAGAAGCTGTATCTCTTTTGGCAGAAGCAAAGAAAATGGACGACAGCGGAATGCTGAAAGACCAAATTAAAATGATGCAAGGCCAAATGCAGAATGCTCCTTCCAAAAATCAGATGCGTATGGCGCAAATGATGGGCGGGCGCAAGAAGATGCCTAAAATGCGTTAATTCAAGGAATGAAATCATTTGCCGATTTTCCTGAAAACTACGAGCTCATTGATGCCGGTGGTGGAAGAAAATTGGAACGCTGGGGAACGGTTACAACAATTCGCCCGGAACACCAGGCTTACTTTGGTGCCGTCCTGTCCAAAAAGGAATGGAATGATTTAGCAGATTGGGAATTTATCCCAAAATCTGAGGGTTCGTTGCAAGGCATCTGGAAAAAATTAAAACCGCAAGCCCCGGAAGAATGGCTTTTCCCAAGCGCAGGACTGGTATTCCATTTACGAATCACCAACAACAAACATCTCGGACTATTTCCCGAGCAACAAATCAATTGGGAATTTCTTTCTACTAATCTGAATGCTTCAAAACGCTTTCTGAATGCCTTTGCCTATACAGGCGCTGCTTCCTTATTCGGTAGGAAAACAGGTGCTGAAGTGATTCATTGTGACAGCGTAAAACCGATGCTTGACTGGGGCAGAAAAAACCAGCTGGAATCCGGTTTAGACGGAATCAAATGGGTTCATGAAGATGCTTTGAAGTTTATCCGGCGAGAGGTGAAAAGAGGAAACGAATACGATGTCGTTCAGTTGGATCCGCCGGCTTGGGGCCTCGGTGCAAAAGGTGAAAAATGGAAACTCGAAGAATTGTTGGGGACTTTAATTTCGGAGGCTGTTCAGTTATTGAATAAGCAAGGAGTTTTGATCCTGAACACCTATTCACCGAAGGTCGATAATAAGTTCATTCAAAAAATCACTTCGGAATTGAATATACCAAACAAACAGCTTGAAAATTCCGAATTATGGTTCAAAACCAACAGCGGTAAAGAGCTTTATTACGGGATTGTTACAAGGATTTATAAATAAGCTCAATCACTTCGATTTTTGATTGACCATGCCGTTCTGAATTGCGTACATTACCAAACCAACGACGTTTCGTGCTCCGATTTTGTTCATCATCATTGTTCGTGCACTTTCAATAGTCCGTCTGCTTTTGAACAATTTATCCGCAATTTCCTGAGTTGTCATTTCATTACAGATCAACTCTAAGATCACCATTTCATTTTCATTGAAAATCTGCGAGGAATTTATTTCGAAAGCCGGTTGGATTTTTCCGGAATGCACCATTTTCGCGATAAACATTTTAGAGGTCCGGTCATTTAAATAATACCCCGTTTCTACTGCAGACTTGATAGCCAATTGGATTTCCTCGGCATCATCGTCCTTAGACAAATATCCATTGGCACCATTTTCAATCGCCAACTCAACAAATTCCACATCATCATACATGGAAAGCAGTAAAACTTTTACGTCCGGAAATTTCTCACGAACTTCTTTTGTTGCTTCAATTCCGTTCTTCACAGGCATTCTAAAATCGATCAGTGCCAGATCGACCGGAGTTGTTTCCAAGGCATCGATTAACAATTGACCGTTTTCAACCGCTAAAATCACTTCAAACCCCTCAATGTCATTGAGCAATTTCGTCAACCCGTTTCTAAAAATGGATTGATCTTCTGCAATTGCAATTCTTATTCCTGTTCTTTCGGCTCCCATATTAAAGTAACTTTTGTTCCAGGATCCAATAACTGATACTCGATTTTCGCATCAATTTGCTGACTCCTGCTTTCAATATTTTTTAATCCCAAACTCTGGGATTTCAGCTTGTCTTCTTTCGTTGGAACAAACCCGGTTCCGTTATCAATTATGACTAAGTGTATTCCTC
>CAMPIU010000225.1 GCA_946886545.1 uncultured Flavobacteriales bacterium
GTATTGCTTTGGCAGAGGGTCATGATTTATTGGTAAAACAATTGGATCTTGGTCTTGATTGTGACACCGCAGCAGCAAGCATTCATTTTACCTTTGGAATCGGAAGCAAGTATTTCTTCGAATTAGCGAAAATAAGAGCATTCAGAACTTGCTGGGCACAAATCGTTTCAGCTTACTCACCGGAGCACACTTGTTCCCTGGCAGCTACAATTACTGCACGTTCCGGATTTTTAAATACCAGCCTGAAAGATCCGTACACAAATTTATTGCGTCAAACAACTGAAGCAATGTCTGCGGTTTTGGGTGGTGTTCAACATTTGAATATCCAGCCTTATGATTGGCATTCAACAAACCCGAATACAGCGTTCACCCGGCGCATGGCAACAAACATCTCGCTTCTGCTTAAAGAAGAATCTTATTTACAGGTTGTATTGGATCCGGCAGGTGGTTCTTATGCTTTGGACTCCTTGACAGAAACCATTGCGGAACGCGCTTGGAGTTCTTTCCAGTGGATCGAACGAAACGGAAGCATTTCTAATCCTGAAGTGAGGAAATCACTTACTGCTGAAATTCAGGAAAAAGCTGCGATGCGTATTTCTGAAATCCGGGACAAAACGGAAAAGAGAATCGGTATCAACATCTTCCCCAATCCGGAACAGATCTCCAATAACTGGACGGAACTTCCCGCATGCTGGAACAAGTTGAAACCCTTAATTTTAGAACAAGCCCTATGAGTATCCGTAAATCATTTGAAGAAGTATCCTTAAATGCAGATACACTGTCAGGATCAGCTGAAAGAGGTGTTTTTTCAACGCCTGAGAAAATAGAACTGGCTGCATATTACAATAAAAGTGACCTGAAAGAAATCAGTCATTTAGGTTTCGTAAGTGGTAAAGCACCCTTTCTTAGAGGACCTTATGGTTCTATGTATGCGATTCGTCCGTGGACCGTTCGTCAATATGCCGGATTTTCCACAGCAGAAGAATCGAATGCATTTTACCGGAGAAACTTAGCTGCCGGACAAAAAGGACTTTCTGTTGCTTTCGACCTTGCAACCCACCGTGGATACGATTCAGATCACGAGCGTGTAGTTGGTGACGTAGGAAAAGCCGGTGTGGCTATCGATTCCATTTTGGATATGAAGATCCTTTTCGATCAGATTCCTTTGAACGAAATGTCGGTTTCCATGACCATGAACGGAGCTGTAATCCCGATTATGGCCTTTTATATTGTTGCTGCTGAAGAACAAGGTGTAAAACAAGAAGAACTTTCCGGAACCATTCAAAATGATATCCTGAAAGAATTCATGGTTCGAAATACCTATATCTATCCTCCAGCTCCTTCCATGAAGATCATTGCGGATATTTTTGCTTATACCGCAGAAAAAATGCCCCGCTTTAATTCCATTTCCATCTCCGGTTATCACATGCAGGAAGCAGGTGCCACGGCTAGTATCGAATTGGCATATACGCTGGCTGACGGATTGGAATATCTGAGAGCCGGGATCAATGCCGGAATGGATGTAGACAGTTTTGCTCCGCGTTTGAGTTTCTTTTGGGCAATTGGTATGAACCACTTCATGGAAATCGCAAAAATGCGTGCAGGAAGATTGCTTTGGTCGAAACTGGTTGCTCAATTCAATCCCAAAAGCGAAAAATCATTGGCACTAAGAACACATTGCCAAACTTCCGGCTGGAGTTTAACAGAGCAGGATCCCTTCAACAATATTGCCAGAACCTGTATCGAAGCAATGGCTGCAGGATTCGGAGGAACACAATCCCTCCACACCAATGCATTGGATGAAGCAATTGCTCTTCCAACTGATTTTTCTGCAAGAATCGCACGGAATACGCAAATCTACTTGCAGCAGGAAACCGGAATGACAGATATCATTGATCCCTGGGGTGGAAGTTATTATGTGGAGAAACTGACTCAGGAATTGGTAGATGAAGCCTGGAAGTTGATTCAGGAAGTGGAAGAATTAGGTGGAATGGCTAAGGCCATCGAAACCGGTATTCCGAAAATGCGGATTGAAGAAGCTGCTGCACGCAAGCAGGCACGGATTGATGCCGGAAAAGATATTATTGTCGGTGTAAACCGCTACCAATTGGAAAAAGAGGATGCAATGGATATCCTTGAAGTTGATAATACCAAAGTGCGTGAATCGCAATTGGAACGATTGAGAGTTTTGCGTGAAAACCGGAATCCGGAGCGCGTGAAAGCTGCATTGGAAAAATTGGCAGAGGCAGCACGGACAGGAAACGGTAATCTATTGGAAATAGCTGTTGAATGTGCCCGCGAACGAGCTTCTCTGGGTGAGATTTCACAGGCAATGGAAACAACCTTTGGAAGGCATCAGGCAACTATCCGCTCAATCAGCGGAGTTTATTCCGCTGAAAGTATGAGTGATAAAGATTTTGAAAAAGCAAAAACCCTGGTTGAATCCTTCGCAAAACTGGAAGGAAGAAGACCACGGATCATGATTGCGAAAATGGGACAGGATGGTCACGATCGCGGGGCAAAAGTAATTGCAACATCTTTTGCGGATATTGGCTTTGATGTGGATATAGGACCACTTTTCCAAACTCCGAAGGAAGCTGCAAAACAAGCTGTCGAAAATGATGTGCATGTATTGGGTGTTTCATCGCTTGCTGCCGGACATAAAACCTTGGTTCCACAAGTGATTGAAGAATTGAAAAACCTGGGACGCCCGGATATTATGGTTGTTGCCGGCGGAGTAATACCCGCTCAAGACTATGAGTTTCTGTATGATGCAGGAGTTTTCGGGGTTTTCGGACCCGGAACAAAGATTTCAAAAGCTGCACAGAAAATCCTGGAATTATTGATTCAAAGCGCAGAGTAATTGAAAATTGAAAATGTAATCCCGATAGCTATCGGGATTACATTTTCAATTAAAAAGGCTGTTAATTTTAGAACTTTTTGAAATAAGTTAGTAACAATCCGGTAATTAAGTCATTTTGTAAAACGGCAACGAAACTTTTATTTAAAGTTTTCGTACATTCGGCATAGTTATTGGTTTCATCCCTTCAACGAAATTAAATTTTATGAGAAAGCTTGTTCTGATTGGTGCTCTACTTACTACCAAATTGCTGGTTGCACAAGCACCGGAATACGATGATTTACGCATCCTTTATGCAGATGGTGATTACGAAAAGTTAGTTCGCGCATCTGAAAAATATACCAATAACGATAAAACGAAATCAGATCCTTTACCACACATGTGGATGGGAAGAGGTCTTTACAAAGTTTCCCTGAGTGGTTCTGATGATGAAAAGTATAAGAATGCTTATAAAGAAGCTATCGGAGAAGTTGGTAAAAGCATCAAATACGATAAATCAGGTGATGTTCAAACTGAATATGCAGAATTCTATGATGAATTCAAGAACAGTCTGGTGGAAATGATTCGAAATGAAATTGAGGCTGCAGACTATAAGAAAGCTGCAACCTGGGTTATCAAATACTATAAGATCAATTTAAACAGTATCGGGGCAAAATACCTGGACGGTGTTTGTAAATATCGCAATGCTGACAAGGGAGGTGCGAATACCGCATGGAAACAAGCGGAAACGATGTTGAAAACGGTAACAGACATTTCCGAATGGTCTAAAGCTGAAAAGGACTTACTGATGATGGGAGTGATTCATACAGCTGAGTGTTACCTTACAAGTAAACAACCGGACAAAGCAAAAGCTGTCATGGGTAAAGTTGCCCAATGGTATGAAGGAAATCCGGATTTCAAAGAAAAATACGACGAGATCGTAAACTGATAATAAAAAAGCCCTGACAAACGTTAGGGTTTTTTCTTTTACAACTCCTTTGCATTCTTTGTTCCTTCGCTACGTCGAAGTTTCAGCATAAGCGTTGCGGTTAAAAGGGCATTTATATGTCTTTTCCTGCCAAGAAGAATATCGCCAAGGAATTTAGCATATAAGCTATTAACATCAATCGGAGGATATCTCATTTACTTGTCTTGAAAGAGGGATTCAATAATGCATAACTTTAGGGTATGAAAAAGTACCTCATCCCGTTTAAGAACAAATACATCCTTGCATTGTGCATTTTCATGGTGTATAATTTGTTTCTGGATGAAGTAGACATTTTTACAATCATCAACCAAAACAAGAAACTTTCGGAATTGCGTTCAGCGCAGTCGGAAATGAATTTGAAGCTCAAGGACACGAAATACATCCTTTCCCAGATCAAAGACCTATCATACCTGGAAAAACTGGCCCGGGAAGATAAATTATTCAAGAAAGACAACGAAGATATATTCGTGATCACCTACAAATAATTGAAAATGGATAATTGAGTTCCGATAGCTATCGGGATTACATTCTCAATTAAGTTTAATCCAACTCCGCAACCTTAGGTTTTTGATTGAAGTACTGTTGTTCCTGATAATTCACCACCTTGACCCCCGGAAAATAGTACAGCGCAATTTGAATATAGTTAAATCCGAACTTAGCCATTTTCATTGCTCCTTCCTGACATAAACCAACTCCATGGCCATAGCCACGTCCTCTCAAAACTACTTCCGTACCTTCCGGATAGCAATTGAAGAAGGTAGACTTCAATTTAAAATGTTCACGTACATCCCGAAGAGGAATTCCCAACCAGGGATATTGATAGAAAGCACACCTGTCGGGTTGATTGAAGGTATAGATCATAGGCCCCAAAACCGAATCGTTTACCGGGTAATGAAAATTGCTTACCAGGTATTCCAGCCATTCAACTTGCGGAATTCTTCGCTCCCAGGTTGCTTGTTTGGTATAAATGCAAAATGTATCCTTAAAGGTACTTAAATAAGGAATCTTATTATTCCAGACATAATCCGGGTCCGAGGTTTGCCCGCCGCAATTGGCATGAAAATAAGCATCCACCAGGTGATTATGCTGATCTACCATAACCATTCCTTCTGTTTTTAAAACGGCTGTATCAATTATCGGATTTAAACGCAATTGATTGTGATAGGCCTGGCAATGAGTTCTGTCACAAAGATCAAATCCCTCTTTCTGATGCCTTGTTTTGTATTTCAAAGCATAGGTCCTACTCATTAAAGCCTGGACCTTATAGTATTCGATCTCTTTTCCTCCGCCACCTTCCGATTCCACTACCCCACTCAAATAATTATTGACGTCAACCAGGTTAATGATTGTCAAGGCTCCGTTTTGAACGGTAATCTCCACATCATCCTTATATTTTCGTTCTTTTACAATCGGGATCTTCGTGGAATAAACCAGGGATTGATTCAGTTTGGTTGCAAGCAGGAGCACTTTCGAAACAACTGCTACTTCACTTACACCAACTTTCAGTGAGATCTGATTATTAGCTGTTACCGAGATGTCGACAAATTCACTGGGCAAAAGTGTTGCAAAATGAGTCGTATCTCCAAAGACATTGTAACTCCCGTCGGAATAGGCAAAGACGATCCGTTGAACGGAATAATCGCGCAAAACACCTATTCGCATTTGC
>CAMPIU010000226.1 GCA_946886545.1 uncultured Flavobacteriales bacterium
GGATTTGTGATACTAAAACCGGGTTCGTAGAGAACAAAATCAGGATCAACCGGAGGATTATACGTTGTGCCTTCAATCCGATCCATCGGAGCGGCTAAAATCGTGACAACGGAATCAAGGTCCTCATCAACCGGATGCATATTGTATTCGTAATTCTCACCGGCACAAAGTACCAGATAAGGATCTTGCAGGAACTTGGGAGAATTATCCGTACAAACCCCGGCTGTGGCTCCGGGAATCGCATACATGGTTGCACGAATTGTTACTCCGTAATTGGTTGGATTCGACAAGTTGGTAATACTGCTGTTCCTCGAAAAATTGCTATAAGTAATGATCCATCCCTGTGCAGGAGGAACACCAGATAGAATAATGGGATTGGATTGATAAATGATCTTTTCGATTGCGCCTACCCCATTTCCCGCATTTGGACCTGAACCACAGGATAAAGGATTCGGAGAACCTGCAACAGGACTGCAACTCGGTGAAATATCCGTTCTGCTGACAAATAAAACCGGAATGGTCGACACAGAAGGGTGATTCCAGATCTTCAAGTTTTCTGAGACCGGATTCACATCCACACCGTTACAATCACGATAAAATACCAATTGAAAAACGTAGCCGTTTCCAGTACAAGTCCATGTGATCTCACCACCCATTACGTGGGTAGCGTTTGCTTTCAGGCAGAAAACACTTAAGATCACCAGGAGAACTACTCGAATCATATTGTATCTAACGTAAAAATTGTCGTTTTAGTTTAAAATCACACATAAGAACCTGAGTGACTTTTTTTAGTGTAATCTATGTTTCAGAAAATTTCTTCGCGTTCTTCTTTTCTTTGCGGTTTAAAATGCAGTAGTCATTAATTCTTACCGCTAAGAAGCAAAGAACACAAAGGCCTAAAATTCAACTACTCTGAAAAAATAATCATTCAAACTTACGTGACTTACTTTGAAAACGTATAAATTCCGAATGCGTTGTGTTTTTAGCCGGCTGTAATGATTAAAAAGTCTTCGAAATTCAAATATTGTTTCGCCAGTTCCTGAATCCGGGCAGGAGAAATGTGTTTGATTTTCTGAATTGCCTCATCGTAAAATTCCAGCGTGAGGCCATACATATCGACGCTGTTATACATGTCCAGCATGGCGTAAGGTCCGTCTGCACTTTTCAACAGCTGACCCAACATGTAGTTTTTTACCAGGTCCAGTTCGTCATCAGACACCAATTCATTCTGTAAACGTTCCAATTCGAATTTGATCTCATGCAGTGTAAGATCCAAGACTTCTTTTCCAACTTCGGTAACAATAACGAAATAACCGGTCTTATTCATATCCATCACTCCGGAACCAATGCCGTAAGTGTAGCCCTTGTCTTCGCGAATATTGGACATCAATCTTGAGCCGAAGTAATCTCCCAAAATGGTATTTAAAACCTGGAAATCGATATAATCCGGATGTGATTTCGGGAATAAAAAGCGTCCCATTCTGACAGCACACTGCACTGCATCATCCTTAGGGAAATTTATACGCTTTGCCTGGAATTTAAAATCCCCGGCATGCTGTACCTTTCCGTCGACAGCCCATTTACCGAACAGATCGATCAAAGCGTCTACCTCATCTACTTCCAGATCTCCCACAAGCGTAATACGTGTAAGTCCTTCGAGGTAATGTTCTCTCCAGTATTTCTTATAGGCCAGAACAGCGGGCTCATCGTAATCGGATTCTTCGGAAATGGTAGAATAATCTTCATTCGATGCAAACAGGTGCTTTCTGAATTGCTGCTGAGCTACGTATTTCACCTTTTGTTGGTTAACGGCAAATTGTTGTCTCATGGAACGCAAAACATCTTCCACCTCGATTTCTCTGAAAGCTAGTCCCTGGATAGCATCAGCAACAATATTGGAAATCTGACGAATGTGTTCGCGCAAGCAATAAATACTCACTACTGCGGTTTCAAATGAAATATCCGTATCCAAAAAACCGCCCAATGCATCAATTTTTTCGTGAATCTCTACCGATGAAAGATCCTTTGTCCCGGAAAGCAGCAAGCTGTGAACGATCGCGGGAACACTTTTATTTCCACGTGTAATTCCCGCATCAAAGAACAAGTCCAGGCGCACGGTATCATTCGGAACTTCCTTCATCCAAAGGAGTTTCACATGCTGCGTAACATCAAAAATCTGAGGTTTCACAAACGAAATATGCTCTACCTGTTTCGTTTCAGGCTGCGTGGTTCTCATATTCATTCTTTGATGGATTTAACACGTAAAAGAGAAGTGTTTTCTTTCTTAAACAGTTGGTTTGCGACTACTTTCATTTGCTGAGCCGTAATGCTTTGGTATAAATTATTTTCTTCGTTCACACCATTTGCATCGCCTAGTAATTCGTACAGACATAAATTCATTGCACGATTCAGTAAACCTTGTTCCTGGAATTCCTTCACGGTCCGGATCTTATTCAAAAGCTTGGAAGTTTCCGCTTCGGACATCAGATCTTTTTTGATCACTTCCAACAAAGGCCAAAGTGCCTGGTCCAATTCTTCAAATGAGACACCATCGCTCAGTTTACCGTCGATAATGAGCAAGCCTTCATCCATTGAGCCTGTAATGTATGCATTGATCGAAGTAACCAATTTCAGTTCTTTTTTCAGGCTTGAATACAGGCGGGAAGATTTTTCACGACCCAGCGCATCGGAAATAATATCCGTTACATAGTACTCGAAACTCTTTCTTTCCGGCATTTTAAAGCAGTAATAGAAGGCATCGCTCGGAACTTTCCGTTCAATGGTTAACTCACGGTATTCCTTCTGCATAGGTTCTTTCGGTAGGATCCGCTCGGGTTTCAGGGAGGCAGGAATATCACCATACCACTTCTCAACTAAACGCTGCGTTTCCTCAAGTGAAATATTTCCTGCGATGCATAAAATTGCATTTGCCGGATGATAATGAGCTTTGAAAAATGCCTTCACATCATCCATTGTCGCTTCTTCGATGTGCTGAATGTTCTTTCCGATCGTTGCCCATTTATACGGGTGTTTCTTATAAGCCAGCGGTCTCAGTTCCAGCCATACATCTCCGTAAGGCTGATTCAGGTAACGCTGCTTAAATTCTTCAATGACCACATTGCGTTGCACCTCCAAACTTTTTGGTGTAAAAGCCAGTGAAAGCATCCGGTCGCTTTCGAGCCACAAGGCAGTTTCAATATTTTGGATCGGAAGAACATTGTAGTAATTCGTAATATCGTTTGAGGTAAAAGCATTGCTTTCTCCTCCGGCACGCTGCAAAGGCGAATCAAAGTCGGGAATATTTACAGAACCACCAAACATCAGATGTTCAAATAAGTGGGCGAAACCGGTTTTTTCTTCCGATTCATCCCGCGCCCCGACATCGTAAAGCGTGTTGATCACCGCCATTGGAGTTGTGGGATCAAAATGGTGCAGAACTGTCAATCCGTTCTCTAATTTAAATCGGTTAAATTCGATCATCCAAATACATATTTTGCGTCGCTTCGTTCATTCAAAGCAAGCTTAAATTCAGTTATTATTTCTTCGACAATTTCTCCGGCGGGTTTCATTTCACTGATCAGACCGGAAATTTGCCCGACTTCCAGTTCACCTTCTACCAGGTCACCTTCAAACATACCTCTTTTTGCACGCCCTCTTCCAAGCAATTCATTCAATTCTTCGTCCGTAGCACAGCGTTCATAAGCTTCTTCCACTTTTTCAAAGAAGGCATTCTTGACCAGGCGAACAGGCGTCAGTTCTTTCAGAGTGAGCATGGTATCACCTTCCTTCGCTTTCAAAACCACTTCTTTGAAATTTTGGTGTGCCGAAGATTCAGGCGATGCAATAAAACGAGAACCGATCTGAACAGCATCTGCTCCCAAAGTCATAGCCGCAAGCATGCCCCTTCCGGTACCGATTCCACCGGCAGCGATCAAAGGAATGGAAACCACCGATTTCACTAAAGGAATCAAACACATGGTTGTTGTTTCATCTCTTCCATTGTGTCCACCGGCTTCAAATCCTTCTGCAACAATTGCATCCACTCCGGCCTCCTGGGCTTTCAAAGCAAACTTTGCAGAAGAAACCACATGAACAACCGTAATTCCCGCCTCTTTCAATCGGGCAGTGTATGTTTTCGGATTTCCCGCTGAAGTAAAAACGATGGGAACCTGGTGTTTGATGATTGTTTGAATATGATCTTCAATATTCGGATAAAGCATCGGGAGGTTTACCGCAAAAGGTTTTTGTGTTGCTTCTTTACATTTACGAATATGTTCATCCAGGATTTCAGGATACATGGAACCGGAACCGATAATTCCAAGTCCACCGGCATTGGATACGGCACTAGCCAATTCCCACCCGGAGCACCAAATCATTCCCGCCTGGATCAAAGGATATTTTATCTGAAAAAGTTCAGTGATTTTATTTTTCATGAGAGAGATTCCTGCTTTCGATTTTTCAATAACGAAAATACAAAAGAATCCCCTCTTAACGTGGTTTTTTTGCTGGTAGGGGCGAAAAATTTTTCGCCCCTACCAGCAATTTGTTGAGTTCTTATTCCGCTTTTATCTGCTTGATAGACTCATCAATTTCTTTAGAAAGTTCGGGCATTTGTTTCTTTAGGTTTTCCATAGACTTAATAGTCTCTTCCTTAAATTCACCGTAACCACTGCACTCTTTCATTTCTTTACGCAATTTATCCTGACTTTCCTTGTCATCCTTTCCCTCGTAAATTTTCTTGCACTTAGCTTCTTCCGCTTTGTGCTCTTCCATATATTTTTTCTGGAACGTCCCGTCAAAATTGTGCTCACGGTCACCTTTCATCATTTCAGTAGCCATGTCTGTACAATCACACAACTCACTCTGCTTTGTACAAGATTGAATGGTCATGAATCCCAATCCAAGTACCGCAATTAGTTTTAAATTTTTCATTCGTTTGAATTTAAGTTGTAGTAAATGTACTATAAAATAATTGCGAGTTGCGAATTGCGAATGATGGAATCTCAGATAAACTTGCAATTATTGGCTGATTTCAAGATAAGGTTTCATTTATTCGTTTTTTAAAAGCATACAAGTTGAAACTCCGTATGCATATTTTTTTCCGTTTGAATCCCTTAATGAAGCTTCAACCAATGCTGTTTTACTTCCCATATGAATCATTTTTCCGGTTGCAGTCAGCATCCCGGTTTCGGAACGGACCATTTTTAAAAAATTGATCTTCAATTCCAGGGTGGTATAAACCATTCCTTTCGGTAACAACGAATGAAGTGTGCAACCCATTGCGGAATCCAAAATTGCTGTAATTACTCCACCATGAACACTCCCATTGGGATTGTAGTGAAATTCCTGCGGTTCGAAATGAAAACTTGCTTTCCCTTCTTCAATTTCACCAAGAGAAAATTCGAGTGTATTCATCAAAGGAGAAGCCGGAGCCTCTCCTCGTTTGATTGCCAACAAGTATTCCAAACCCGAAAGGTTCTTTGAC
>CAMPIU010000227.1 GCA_946886545.1 uncultured Flavobacteriales bacterium
GAACAATAGAGCAGGATGGTCTTCCCAAACCTTTTTTTGGTGAGTGCATGACTTTCCTGGGCCATTTGCTCAATGTAGGGTTCAGCAGCAGGAGAAATGAGCGCCTTAAAATCTTCTAAAGTTCTTTTTTTTGAAGACAAAGCACGCTTGACATCTGCAGCTGTTTTTGCATAGATGGATGCTTTGATTTCATCACAATTGGTATTTAGAAAAAGTGCTTTAAAATTCATTAGTCATCCCCCTTTATCCCCCCCCGAAGGGGGAATTGATTACATATTCAAAAATCCTGTCAATGGGCTTGAAGCATTTGCGGAATTTGAAATTGCTCCCAGTCCTGCTTCATAAGCCATTCTTCCCGATTCTACTGCCATTTTAAAAGCTAAAGCCATTTCTTCCGGATTCTGCGCCACCGCAATTGCTGTATTCACCAAAACAGCATCAGCACCTAATTCCATTGCATGGGCTGCATGCGAAGGTGATCCGATTCCGGCATCTATAATGACAGGTACGCGGCTTTGCTCAATAATAATTTCCAAAAAATCCAATGTTCTCAATCCTTTATTCGTTCCAATAGGTGCTCCCAATGGCATTACTGCCGCTGTTCCGGCATCTTCCAAACGTTTGCACAAAACCGGATCGGCATGAATGTATGGAAGAATGACAAAGCCCAATTTGGCTAATTCTTCTGTCGCTTTCAAGGTTTCAATCGGATCAGGAAGCAAGTACTTCGGATCAGGATGGATCTCCAGCTTCAGCCAATTCGTTTCCATTGCTTCACGCGCCAATTGAGCAGCAAAGACGGCTTCTTTGGCATTTCTTGCACCTGAAGTATTGGGCAATAAATGAATGTGCGCGTGTTTCAAATGAGACAACAACTCGTCTGTTTCCGTCTCCAAATCGACCCGTTTCAATGCCACAGTGACCAGTTCAGATCCCGAAGCTAAGACAGCTTCCTCCATTTGTTTAGACGAACCGAATTTTCCTGTTCCTAAAAACAAACGCGACTTAAATTCTCTATCTGCTATCTTAAGCATAACTCAATTTTTGTTCAATTTCACTTATCAAAGTTGTTTTGTCTGCTGAATTGGAAATCATTCCGGAGACAGCAATTCCATAAACACCTGTTTTTTTCAATAATTCCACATCATTTCGTACAATTCCTCCAATTGCGTAAATCGGAATGGAAAGTCCTGCCATTTCAAGTTCTTTGGCAACCCGTTGATATCCTTCAAAACCTAAAAGCGGACTCAGTTTTTCTTTTGTTGATGTGAAGCGCAATGGTCCCAAACCAACGTAATCACATTTTTCGCGGATCCGCTGCAATACATCCTCCAAAGTATTTGCCGTTCCTCCGATTATTTTCGCAGAACCTAAAATCTTTCGGGCATCTTCCACCGAAGCATCCGTTAGTCCTAAATGAACACCATCTGCATCCACTTCTTTGGTGATTTCAATAGAATCATTAATGATTAAATGTGCATTTGCGTAAGTACACCAAACCCGAGCCTGTCTGGCAACGTCCAAAACTGCTTCTTTCGAGCCATTTTTGAAACGAACCTGAATCATCTTGCAACCAGCTTCCAAAGCATTCAAAATGTTTTTTTTTTGCTCTTCAACTGTATCTCCGTGAGATATATACTGGATTCTACTCAACATGGTATGCTAATAAATATTCGTTACTTGAAAGTCTTTTTTCTATATACTTTTTTGCTCCCTGACATGCTTCAAAGAGCGGTTTTCCCAAGGCCAAATTAGAGGCAATAGCTGCAGAAAGAATACAACCCGAGCCATGTTTCGGAAAACAATTCGCCGGGTTTAATTTTGAAGGAATTTCTCTCGGGACTCCACCTTCGAACAACAAATCAAGGCCTAAGCGTTCCGAACTATGTCCTCCTTTTAGCAATACACCTGTCACTTTTGCCAAATGAAAAGCCGCTTCAATTTCATCCTCGACCCGAGTTATTCTTTGTATTTCCGGAACATTCGGAGTGATTAAATCGATCATTTCCAATAGTTGATTCAAAGACTCTTCGTTCCAGTCTACATGCAGCTCAAATCCGGAAGATGCTGACAGAACAGGATCCCAAACAACCGGAATGGATGGAAATTTCGTTTTTATAAGCTTTAACAGATCTGATAAAACATCCAGATTCTCTATGATCCCGATTTTAACTGCTGCAACTTCGTATGTATCTAAAATTGGCCCCAACTGATCCATGATTGCTTGTTTATCAAGCCAATTAACCGAAATGAAGTTTGTTTCAGTTTGAACTGTGTTCGCGGTCAATACTCCCATACCCAAACATCCATGCTGCTCATATGTTTTCACATCTGCCAGAACACCGGCTCCACCCGTTGGGTCGAAACCTGCGATACTAAGAACTATGGGACGTTTGTATTTCATTTTACTATTTCAATATTTAATTGCCTTTAAACGCCCCTCCTTGCTCCCCCTCCAAAGGGGGAAACGGAAATCGCGTCCCTACAAACACAGAATATATTCACCGGATCATCCGAATTCCAAATTGCTCCCAGCAATGCAGCACCGTCGAAACCCATTTCAAATACCTGCTGAACATTGTCTGCCTGAATTCCGCCTAAACCAATCAATTTCGTCTTTTCATTCTGACGTTTCGAAAGATCAAATTTCACCGCTTTATACCCCTCTTTTGAAATACTATCAAAAACAGGGCTTAAAAATGCGTAAGAGAAATGCGGAGGAAGTTCGTTGTAATCCTTCAGGTTATGAACTGATGTAGAATAAACCAATTCGTTATTTACTCCAATCCGATTTTCCTCTTCCCATTTTTTTCGATCCGTTTCAGAATAATGAAAGCGATTCAACCCAATTTCTTTTCCCCATTCATGATTGTGATGCAACACCAGTTTGGAGTGATTTTCAGGATGAACCTGACTGATCAATTCCCACAACGATTCCTCATTTGTCCCATACTTTCGAATATGAAACAAATCCAAACCGGCGTGAAACAGTTCATTGACAATCCCTGCTTCATCAGGTTTAAAATCGCTATCTGAAATGACGATAAGCATCAGGAATAAATTTGACTTCCTTTTGTTTTGAATTCTTCCGATTTCTCAAACATCCCTGATTCTGCCGCGTCGCGAATATCCTGGGTAATTTTCATTGAACAGAATTTCGGTCCGCACATAGAACAAAAATGCGCCACCTTTGCTCCTTCCGCAGGAAGTGTTTCATCGTGGAATTCGCGAGCCGTATCCGGATCCAAGGACAAGTTAAACTGGTCTTCCCAACGGAATTCAAAACGAGCTTTACTCAATGCATTATCACGGTATTGCGCTCCCGGGTGTCCCTTCGCCAAATCTGCAGCATGGGCAGCAAGTTTGTAAGTAATTACTCCGTCTTTCACATCCTTGCGATTCGGTAAGCCTAAATGTTCTTTCGGTGTTACATAACACAGCATAGCTGTTCCAAACCAACCGATCATTGCTGCTCCGATTGCAGAAGTAATGTGGTCATAACCCGGTGCAATATCTGTTGTCAATGGTCCCAATGTATAGAATGGTGCTTCATGACATTCTTTCAGCTGTTTGTCCATGTTTTCCTTGATCATGTGCATCGGAACGTGTCCCGGACCTTCAATCATTACCTGAACATCGTGTTTCCAGGCAACTTTTGTCAATTCTCCCAAAGTTTCCAATTCTCCGAATTGTGCCGCATCGTTTGCATCTGCCAAAGATCCCGGACGCAATCCGTCACCCAATGAAAATGCAACATCGTATGCTTTCATGATCTCACAGATATCCTCAAAGTGAGTGTAAAGGAAATTCTCTTTGTGATGTGCCAAACACCATTTCGCCATGATGGAGCCGCCGCGGGAAACAATTCCCGTAACACGTTTTGCTGTTAATGGAATGTAACGCAATAAAACACCTGCGTGAATTGTAAAATAAGAAACTCCTTGTTCTGCCTGTTCTATCAATGTATCGCGGAAAATTTCCCATGTCAGGTCTTCTGCTACCCCATTTACTTTTTCCAAAGCCTGGTAAATCGGAACTGTTCCAATCGGAACCGGTGAGTTACGAATAATCCATTCGCGTGTTTCGTGAATATTTTTACCGGTAGAAAGATCCATAATCGTATCAGCTCCCCAGCGGCAAGCCCAAACGGCTTTTTCCACTTCTTCCTCAATGGATGAAGTAACAGCGCTGTTTCCAATATTGGCATTGATCTTCACCAAAAAGTTACGTCCGATGATCATCGGTTCCGATTCCGGGTGATTGATATTATTAGGAATAATCGCGCGTCCTGCTGCAATTTCATCACGAACAAACTCCGGAGTAATAAATCCTTTCGGCGTATTTGCCCCAAAGCTTTCTCCCGGATGCTGGGCAGTCATTGCCTCGTATTGGCCGTTCAACTGACTTTTCAATTCATCCACACGTTGGTTTTCGCGAATGGCAATATATTCCATTTCCGGAGTGATTATTCCTTGCTTTGCGTAGTGTAATTGAGAAACATTCATTCCAGGCTTTGCACGCATCGGTTTACTGATGTGTTCGAAACGCAATTCATCCAACTTTTCGTCGTTCTTACGTTCTTTTCCGTAATCGGAACTTACGTCAGTTAATTCTTCCACGTCTCCGCGATCCAGGATCCATTGCTGACGAATACGAGGCAATCCTTTTTTCACGTCAATCACCACATTGTTATCCGTATAAGCACCACCGGTGTCATAAACCGTCACAGGAGGATTCTCTTCGATTCTTCCATTTGCATGCTTAGTGGGCGTCAGCGTAATTTCACGCATGGCTACTTTTATATCGTGGATTTTACCAGATACATATACTTTTTGTGACCCTGAAATGGCACCTGTTGTGAGACTTCCGGCTCCGGGTGTTTTATCTGCTTTTTTCATTTAATAGATTTTAGGACTACAGGATTTCAGGATTTTAAGACTGAAATACATGGTAATCAATTTAATTTGTAGTTAATGTTCGTTTAAATGCTCCTATTTTCTTTTGGATAATTGTAAGTTGCTCAATAATTATATCAGTTGATACTCCATAAATCTCTCCCACTAATATTAATGGAGTTTCTAATTCATAAGATGATGAAATAGCAATATCCAGAAACCGAACAAATTCTTTTTCGGAAGAACGTCCTGATCCTTCAGTAATATTTGAAGGAATTGAAACAGCAGATCGATTCATTTGAGAAATCAAACCAAATTTCTCATCTATGTTCATAGATGATGTTAACACATAAATTGATTTCACAAAAGCAATTGATTCTTTCCAAATTTGCAATTCTCTAAAATTATGCGTCTTTGCCATTATTTATACTTCTTTAAAATTTTGCAGTCCTGAAATCCTGATGTCTTAACATCCTGAAGTCCAAACTAACCTCCTTGAGTTGCTTTTATAATCAACAACTCATCATTTTCCTTCACGGGTGTTTCCATCCATGAATCTTTCGGGATCACTT
>CAMPIU010000228.1 GCA_946886545.1 uncultured Flavobacteriales bacterium
TGTCTTAATGTCCGAATGTCCTTCTCAGAAATGTAACTTCTTGCCTCCTCTCCTAATATCCTAAAATCCTTTAATCTTCCATCTCTAGTCTTTTCCGTCCCACATCTCTTGCCCTAACAATTCGTAATTCGTAATTTGGCATTCATAATTATTAATAACCTGTTCATAAACTTTCCTAAATGTTTTTGTCCCTCCTCCAATTTTCCCTAATTTTATAGAAACTCAACCATAGCGTATGTTTGACTGGGAAGACGATAATGACAATTTTGAGAACCATCTAAATGATGATTTGGCGCGTTTCGAATCGCAGCTGGAGACCAACTCGGTTGGGTTTTTTGATAGCGATCGTTTGGAAGCAATCATAGATCATTACTTAATGAATGGCAATTACTCCAAAGGAGAATTAGCAGCAGAAATCGGAATTCAACAATATCCGTTCAATACCTTGTTTCAAATCAGGAGAGCACAGGCAATGTCTGGTTTGGGGAAATTGAAAGAGGCACTGGAATTATTGGATTCGGCTGAGCAGATTGATTCCGAATCAATGGAGCTTTACCTGACGAAAGCAACTATTTTTAGTCAGCTAAGAGATAGTAAAAGAGCAGTAAACTTTTTTCGTCGTGCCCTTGAATTGGCAGATAGAGAAGAGAAGGACGAGATCTTCCTCGATTTGGCAACAGAATTAGAGCAATTAAAGGACTTTAAGTCTGCAGTTGAGGTCTTGGAAGAGGCCATGCGTTCAAACCCCAAAAATGAAGGTGCATTGTATGAATTGGCTTTCTGTTTTGATCAGCTGGGAAATAATGCCCGCGCCATTCAGACTTACAGACGGTTTTTAGATGATAATCCCTATTCGTTTACAGCCTGGTATAACCTGGGGAATACTTATTCGAAAGAAGAGAATTTTAACGATGCCATTACAGCCTACGAATATTGCGTAGCGATTAATGACCGTTTTTCTCCTGCATATTTCAATATGGGAAATGCCCAGCTTACTATTGAACAATACAAGGAATCCATCGATTCTTTTGAACGATGCATTGAAATAGATGGAGATGATCCTTTGACTTATTGTTATTTGGGTGAAGCAAATGAACAGTTAAACAATTTGACTGTAGCCTGGGATTTTTATCAAAAAGCATTATCCATGTCTCCGACTTTGGCTGAGGCCTGGCTCGGTTTAGGGATCGTGAAAGATTTACAGGGACATCCTAAGGAAAGCTTGCATTATATAGAACGAGCATTAGAACTGGAACCGAATATGGATGGTTATTACCATGTGTATGCCGGAGCACTTGAAAATGCAGAAATGTTTGTGGAAGCAGAGGAAGCTTATTTGGCTTGTTTGACTTTGGATCCCGCCAATGAAGATTGCTTCTTTGATTATGTCGATTTCTTGTTGGAACACCGGGTAGGTGAAGCAAGAACCTTTGTAGAAAGCTATGTTTTAAAACATCAGTTGTTTTTTTCAGTGCTTCCGATTATCTACCTGAATTGGGTGGCTGGAAATGAGGAAGGTGCTAAATTAGTGTTAGTTGAGTCTTTCAATAAGGACCCCAAAAAAACAAAAGATGTTTTTATTCGCTATCCGGAATTGGCAGATGTCCAGGAATTAGTAAATTTGACACGCTCTTAGAGTTTTATTTTGACATGTGTCACTATTATCCCAATTTACCAAAAAATGAATTTTAGTTTACCCCACATTCCGGAACGTACAAAACAACCGCGTAACAACGGCATTACAATGATGATGGACAAGGGTTTAAGTTTGAGAGAAGCAGAAGACTTCATTCAGGCAAACGGACACCTTACGGACATAGTAAAGTTTGGTTTTGGAACAGCGTATGTTACAGCCAATCTGGAAGAAAAGCTCAGGTTATATCGCTCAGCAGGTTTAAAACCCTATTTTGGAGGAACACTTTTTGAGGCATTTTATGCCCGCGGTCGCTTTGAAGACTACATGCGCTTATTGGATAAGTATGATTTGGACCTGGCGGAGATTTCGGATGGTTCGATAATTATTAATCACGACGAAAAGCTGGAGTTGATTCATCGTTTGGCAAAAACAAGAACGGTTCTTTCTGAAGTCGGGTCGAAAGATTCCGGAATTTTGATTAGTCCGGGAAGATGGATTAAAATGATGAGCTCGGAATTGGAAGCAGGATCGTGGAAAGTGATTGCTGAAGGTCGTGAAGCGGGTAACGTGGGTGTTTTTCGCCCCAACGGAACAGCTCACACAATGCTTATCAACAAGATCATTGCAAAAGTTAAACCGGAAGACATTCTTTGGGAGGCTCCGCAAAAGAATCAGCAAGTTTGGTTTATCAAGTTGTTTGGAGCAAACGTGAATCTGGGAAATATTGCACCCAATGAAGTAATTCCATTGGAATGTCTGCGTCTCGGATTAAGAGGTGATACCTTCTTTGAATTCCTTCCGGAAGATTACGCTCAACGTTTAAAACAAGTAGACTCAGACGAGCCTGAAGAAGAGGAAGAAGCATAATGTTCCGGGCGAAGACTGTATTGAGTGGGCATGCCGGACCGATTTATTCGGCTTCCTGGGATGGAAAATTCCTCTACAGTTCTTCCGGAGATAAATATGTAACCCGCTGGGATTTGACAGCTGGTCTGCAGGATTCTTCCTTTACCGTAAAACTGGAACACGCAGCTTATGTAGTGGAGGCTGCTGATCATTTTTGTTTCATCGGATGTACGGATGGAACCTTGCTGTGTATTGATACTGAAACCAAAAAGATTGCCTGGGAACATAATTTCTTCGCGAACGCGTGGTTTTCCTTACTTATTGATTCTTCCCGTAATTGGTTGATTGCAGGTGATTCGGAAGGAAATCTCCTGGTATTGGAATTGCATTCGGGAAAACGGATTCTTCATCTTCCCCTGGCAGCCGGAAAGATCAGGGCGCTTACAATGGCGGATAATTTATACTTCGTATCTACTCAATTGATTGGTGTTTTGGTTTTTTCCTGTGAGAACTGGAATGAAATGGCTTCTTGGGAACCAAACGAATTGGGAAGTAATGTACTCTTTGTCAATCCTCTCAATAAGGAAATCATCACAGCCGGAAGAGATGCTCATATCGCAGTAAGCGATTCAAATTACAAGTTGATCAAACGGATCCCTGCGCATTATCAAACAATTTATGGTTTGATAAAGATTGAAAATCAATTCATTACATCTTCATTGGATAAAACCATCAAGGTTTGGAATTCAGATTTTTCAATGGTAGAACAACGCATCGAATTCAAACAAGGCGGACATAATCGCTCAGTAAATGGGGTTGTATTGATTGACAAGCACAGCTTTGTTAGTTATAGCGACGACAAAAAAATCATAATTTGGAAAAAAGACTCCTTGATTTCTTGGTCTGAGAATTGATTCTGAGGACGATTTTTTGTAAATTAGTAACATTATGGACAACGATTATAATTCTCTCTATCCGCCAAAACCATTTTTGGAAAAAGAACCCATGAGGCAGGGGCATATTGCTGTAACGGTGTTCTCATTGATGTTATTTGCTTTAAGTTTCCTGCTGTTTTTTGATAGCCAAATCACCTTCTTAATCGAACTGATTGCCGTATTGATTATTCATGAGGGCGGACATTACCTGTTCATGAAACTTTATGGGTATGAGAACGTGCGTATGTTGTTCCTTCCCTTAATGGGGGCCTTTGTTCATGGTCACAAGGAATCTTATCGTCAGAGAGAAAGTTTAATGGTAGTTCTGGCAGGACCTTTTCCCGGAATTATTTTGGGAGTCGCTTTTTGGATCTTCGGATTTCAATACGAGATTCTATGGATGGTCGAATCCGCTATGATTCTTTTTGCTGTCAATATTTTGAATTTACTTCCCATTCTTCCCTTGGACGGAGGCAGAATGTTAAGTATCCTGTTTTTCGAACGGATCGAATTGTTTCAGGTAATTTTCTCCTTCATCTCTTCACTTGCATTAATCGCAATAGGGTATTTCATGGAATTCTATATCATTCTTATTTTCGGGTTTTTGATGGGATTCCAGGTTCGAAGTCTTCACCGACGCTATTTGATCCACAAAGGTTTGAAAGAAGACGATGTGAATTTTAATTCAACTTACGACAATCTTTCTGATCGCTCATATCACTTCGTGAAGAATCATGTTTTGGAAAACACCCCGGGACTTCGACGTTTTGTTGAGAATATGGAAGGAGAGGAAACAAAAACCGTTGTAGCGAATGAGGTGAAAAACATGCTGGTTCCTCCAATGGTTCAGGATTTAAACGTATTCCGTAAGATTTTGGTCATCATTGCCTGGATTTTGGCTATTTTTGGCCCCATCTACCTGATGTGGAGTCAGGGTGTTTTTAATAAAATCTATGCAGTTTAAAGTCGGTCAAAAAGTTTCTTTCCTGTACGAAAAAGGAGATGGAATTATCTTGAGTCTGGAGAAAAACCGTGCACAGGTAATGGACGATTCGGGTTTTGATCGCTGGTTTCCTTTGAACGAGTTGGTCTTCATTCATTCTGAAAAATATGCTGATGATGACATTACAATTTCCAAAGAAGACCTGGAGCCGGAAACGAACTTCCGGATCATCCAGGAAAGAACAGGAGTGAAGAAACCCCGGACAGTCTGGGAAATAGACTTGCACATAGAAGAAATCCTGGAATCTACCCGGGGAATGTCCAATACGGAAATTCTGCTCAAACAGATGTCGGAGTTTCGTTCGATTTTCAAAAAGGCAAAAAACCAATCCATTCACAAATTAGTGGTGATCCATGGAGTAGGAGAAGGAGTCCTAAAAAATGAGATCCGTACTTACCTCGCCCTGCAAGACCAAATTGAAGTCTACGATGCCGATTTCCTGGAATATGGAAAAGGAGCAACTGCTATTGAGTTTCACCCGAATTGGTAATGGATTCTGAGGTAATTGACCAACCAGATTTAACGGATGAGTTTGATTCTTCTGAGATAAAGAATCGAAAAAGTCGTGTTCGAATTATTTCGGGGATTCTGTTTTTACTAATACTAACTTTGAGTGCTTTTTGCAATAAAGAAATTATGCAAGTAATCCATTACTATTGTCAGCTAAGGAGTAAGTTGATTTTGGGATTTGCTATCCATAGAATAATTAGTTCATTCTTTTTGTCCAGTATTCCTATAATTGCATATAATGTCTGGTTGAAATCAAGAACGATTACAGTTTCAGGATATTTTGCATTTTTTGTTTGTACAACATTATTGTATGGAGTTCTTTTTGTTTTGGGAATTGAACTAACATTTGAGTTGTCGCATAAAGCAAGTGACGATAATCCGCTACTCCCAAGTTATATTCTATCTCCACCTGTTTACTTTGTGTTCAATCTGCTTTTCATCTTTTCAGCGGTAGTAAGTTTTCTAATGCTTAAGTTTATATTTCGAAAGAAGATCAGAAAGCCAATGAATTAAAAG
>CAMPIU010000229.1 GCA_946886545.1 uncultured Flavobacteriales bacterium
ATTTTACCCAATAAGGAATGATCAATTTTCCCATTACAGCCTGCGTCAAGCTGAATACGACCATAAGGACGAAAGCCGGTTTTCTGTTCCAGCTGGATCAATTCATATTCTTCAATCTCAAATGTACCACTGTGCTCAGCAATCAAGCCTTCCCATACATAAATTGAAAAAAGACATCCCTGATTACCGGGATCACGCGGAATAACACGATCCAGCTTCACCCAAAAATCCCAGGTGTTCGATACTGAAGATTTATTTACATCCCCGATCTTATTGAGATATGATGTTAACTCGAAGAGCTGTTTATCGTTTAAAGGGGTATCTAATAATAACTGACAAGTCGGTCCCATTTCTGTCTCATTATAATAGTAACAATCAATCGTACATACAGTGAACAAATAGTGAAGTCATTATTTTTGCTTCGCAATCAAAAATCAGATTTTTGGGCGATTAAATATAACTTGCACTTTCTAATCTGAAGCAGTAAACTTTCAAATCAGTCCTTTAAATAAAAATTCAGCGCTTTTTGCAAAAGCATTTCAATTTCCCTTATCGGCAAATCCGTATTGGGATCAATTAAAAAGATCTTCATCCTGGAACGTTTCTCCCGTAACATGACGGATTCTTCAAAAAGTTTCCCCTCAACAAAACCAATATAAGGTTGTTTGTACTGTTTATGGGTCCAGAGATAACAGAACATCTTTCCTTTATAGCAGAAAAAGGGCATTCCGTATTTCAATTCGTGTGTGATCTCCCTGTTTTGAGTAAGAATCAAATCTCTTAAAGCCAAAAAAGTTCCTTTGACCGGTTCTTCCTGCGCCAGATAAAAGTCGGTTAAGCTTTTCATAAACCTGAAATAGCATTTGCCACGTCTTTCTCTGTTTGAAGATGCTTTCCTTTTTCAGTAAACTGATACTGTGGCGGATCTTCCGAGATTTGTTTTACAAAATCATGTTCCAACAAAAAATTCCAGTGATTGAGAATGATTTCCTTTGAAATTCCACCTTTGGAAACCTCAAAGAAGCAAGTCCCCAAGTTTACAACGGGCTTTTTAAAATCAGCTGTCTCAAGCCAAAGTAGTTTGACTAAGCGGAACATGATTGAAGAATTCAGTTCGTTTTCAGGATTGCTCATAACTTCTGGATATTACTTTTTAAGCGGTTGATCTTTCTTTGAAAAGGAATAAGGAAAATCCTCCAAATCAAATTTACGCTCCAAATCAGGTGTTGCTGCCATCTTGAATTCAAGCACAGCACCTTTTACTAAATCCGAATGATTTAAATACAATTTAGAATAAGCATTTGAATTCAGTTTTATGGAAGAAACGTATTTGTTTTCACCCGAATTCTGAGGAGCATTCAAAACGATTTGTTTTCCGTTACTCAAATGGATCACTGCTTTTTTGAATAAAGGAGCACCCAAAACGTATTCATCTGTTGCCGGGCAAACAGGATAAAATCCCAAGGCAGAAAACACATACCAGGCAGAAGTTTGTCCGTTGTCTTCATCCCCACAATAACCATCCGGCGTCGGTTTGTATAAACGATTCAAGACTTCTCTTACCCAGTACTGGGATTTTGCCGGAGCCCCTGCATAATTGTACAAATAAATCATGTGCTGAATAGGCTGATTTCCATGAGCATATTGTCCCATATTCGCTATTTGCATTTCCTTGATTTCGTGAATCATTCCACCGTAATAACTATCATCATAAACAGGCGGAAGGCTAAACACGGAATCCAGTTTTGAAACGAAGCGTTCCTTCCCTCCTATCAGATCGATCAATCCCTGCACATCATGAAAAACAGACCAGGTATAGTGCCAGCTGTTTCCTTCGGTGAATGCATCTCCCCATTTGAAGGGATTAAAAGGAGATTGAAATTGTCCGTCTGCATTTTTGCCTCGCATCATTCCTGTTACGGGATCGAACAAATTCCGGTAATTCTGACAACGTTTCGCATAAAGATCAATTTCTTCCTGCGGACGTTTCAATGCTTTCGCCAGTTGATAGATTGCAAAATCATCGTATGCGTATTCCAATGTACGGGCTGCATTTTCGTTGATCTTCACATCATACGGAACATAACCCAGTTTATTGTAATAATCCACACCATAACGACCTACCGCACTCATCGGTCCTTCGTTATTTGCTCCGTGAAGCAATGCTTCGTATAATTTTTCAATGTCGTAGCCACGCAGTCCTTTGATATATGCATCAGAAACAATCGAAGCAGAATTATTCCCGATCATGATATCTGCGTATCCCGGACTTGACCATTCAGGAAGGAAGCCACCTTCAAGGTAATCGTTCACCAAACCTTCCTGCATTTCCTTATTGATCTCCGGATAGACCAGATTGAGCAAAGGATACAAAGCACGGAATGTATCCCAAAAACCAGTTCCGCCAAACATTTTCCCAGGAAGTACCTTTCCGTTATACGGACTCCAATGCACTTCCTTTCCCGCAGCATCAACCTCATACAACTTATTCGGAAAAAAGAGTGTGCTATACAAACAGGAATAAAAAGTCTTCATTTGTTCATCCGTTCCCCCGGAAACTTCAATTTTCCCCAAGGTATGATTCCACTGATCTTCTGCACTTTTGCGGATTTCATTAAAATTTTTGTTTCCGACTTCACGCTGTAAATTCAATTCAGCTTGTTCATGAGAAATAAAGGACGAAGCCACTTTAAGTTGCACCTGTTCTCCTTTTTTAGTTTTGAATCCGATCACCAATCCCGAATGATTGGATGTTGATTCGTCTTGTTTACCGATCAATTTTCCATCCGCAGCAAGCGTATAGAATTCAATCTCCTTATCTGCATAAATAACAAAATAGTTTTTGAAGTTGATCAGTTTACCTCTTGCATAGCGTTTGGTATACCCAATGATTTTGCGCTCTTTCGGAAATATTTTCACATAAGACCCGCGATCCAGGGCATCAATAACAATAAACGAACTATCACTTTCCGGGAAAGTAAATCTGAAAACAGCAGCCCGTTCGGTTGGAGTAATTTCCGTCGTAACATCACAATCCGCAAGGTAAACGCTGTAATAATGTGGTTTCGAGACCTCCGACTTATGTGAAAACCAACTTGCACGTTCATTTTGGTCAAAAACCACCTTTCCGCTTCCGGGCATCAAAGCAAATTGTCCATAATCATTCATCCATGGAGAAGGCTGGTGCGTTTGTTTGAATCCGCGCAACCGGTCAGCGCTGTATTGATAAGCCCAGCCATCACCCATCACATTGGTTTGCGGTGTCCAGAGATTCATTCCCCAGGGCAAGCCAATTGCCGGATAAGTATTCCCATTGGAAAGTTCCATTTTGGAATCGGTTCCCATTAATGGATTTACGTAATCAACCGGATTCAATTGAGCTGTTGCTGCAAATGGTATCAGTAAAAAGAGAAGATGTCTCATTGTGTTTTTAAATCAGTTACAAGATAGTTAACGAATTTCTAAATTACGAATGCCGAATTACGAAATTTAAGTGATACGTTAAAATTGAAAATTGAGAAGTGGATAAATATATTTCAGAATGAGAATTAGCGTGTGAAAGCTGTAATCACAAAAGCAAGCTGCGATTCCCGAATCTATCCGTTATCGCAACTCTTGTTCTTTTGTATCTGTAAATTTCACACATTCTTCTGTTTCAAGATCTCCAGGTAATGAACGTTTGTCATGATTCCCAAAATGTTTCCAAACGGATCAACTACTGAAGCCGTTACGAAAGTTCCTTTTCCCTGGCTGTGATCCGTGATCGGTAAAAATTCCGTTGCACCTAGTGAGATCAGGCGATCCAAAGTTGCTTTCAATTCATCCACATGCCAATGCACAATTGCTCCTGACGGATTTGCAGAATAACCTTCCGGAGCGTAGTTTGCATCAATAATACCTAATTCCTGCAGGTAATCTCCTATTCTGAATTCGATGTATCCCGGAACATTGAAATAGGGTTCGATTCCTAAAAATTCAGAATACCATTTTTGTGCTGCTTCCAAATCTGCTGCGTAAAAGTTCACTGTTGCCAAACCTCTTAAACTTGCTGAATTGCTCATAATTGTCATTATTTAAATGTTGATACATCAAAAATAAGACGAGCCTGTGACAACCCTGTGTCAGGGGTGAAAATTATCAATTATTAATGGGTTAATTATCATGAATTGAGAATTGAGACTTCAGCTGCCCCTATGCTATAGCTTGTGCCATCGCTAAAGCTAGGGCGGCATGCTATCAGCGCAAGCATTCAGTCACCATTGAGAGAAGATCTTCTGTCAACAGTAATTATTTACAAAGAATGAAAATCCTATTTCACGGTGTCAGGCGATCCAGGAAATTTTCCAGGGTCAGAACAAAATTATCTGCACGCGATTGATCCATATTTTCACAATCCAATTTCATCCGAAAAAGATAAGATGAAAAAAATGGGGTTACGGGAGTTATTTTTTCAATATCCACGATAGCATTGTGAATATTCTGTCTAAATTCTTCAAAGTCATGAGATTTTTCGAAGGATTTTTTATAGACCGCTACTTGCTTGTTAATCTCTTCTATTGAGTTCATATCTTCAGTATAATGTGTTAGTTATTCGCTATCACTAATTCAATTAAAAAGAACACTTAACCTACACCTTTTATGAAAATACTCAAGCATTGGTATTGCTGTTATCTGCATTTTTTGGTTCGGCTGTGTGAAAAATTACAATCACACTTAAGCTTTTTTTACAATGAACTAGCAATTCAGTCCTGTAAGATTAGGGAAATAAACACAATTGTGTTACCTTTTAAGTGTTAAACTTTTTTAATGCAAGCTTGCTGTCACTCTATTGCCGACAGATTTCCTATTGAAAGACAAGGGTTTAAAATAGAATCCAACTAACAAATTTGTTTCAGTTATTTTCTTGAAAAAACCATTAAAAACAACACAATCGTGTTGTAGGCAGGATGTTAAATATTTCGATTTTGTCTATATGAATAACAGGGCCTTTAATGATATTTTAGGGAGAGAGATTAAGCGGGTTAGGGAAGAAAAAGGTATCACCCAGGAAGAATTGGCTGCGCGGATGAATGTCAACTCTCAAAACATTTCCAGCTATGAAAGAGGTGAAAGATGTCCGTCGCTTTTTTGGATGAATAGATTGTATGAAGCTTTAGACATTCACCCTGCAAATTTCACAGAGGAATTATATCAAAAACTGAACGCGGGACCAATCAGTCCAAATGTCACTATAATCAAACCTGTATCGAAGGAAATAAACAATCCATTATCTACAGAATTGGATTCCCTGTCTGAAGAAATAGAGATCTAATCTCCCATTTTGTCGAAGTATTCTTTCAATGTCATGTTGTGCGGTTCAAATTGCTCATTTTGGATCTGAATTCCCTTGATCCGGTCCAAACGAAAAAAACGGAATTCTCCGCGCAAACGGCACCAGGC
>CAMPIU010000230.1 GCA_946886545.1 uncultured Flavobacteriales bacterium
TTACGGCGAGCTTGCTGCCATGTTCCCAAAGGCCGGCGGACAGTTTGTTTACATTCGCGAAGCTTGGGGGAAATTGCCTTCGTTCCTTTATGGTTGGACTACCTTTGCGGTTATTCAAACCGGTGTAATTGCAGCTGTGGGTGTTGCATTCGGAAAATTTGCAGGAGTTTTCTTTCCTGTTCTTGTCGATGAAACTATTTTTGAATACGGTTCTGTGAAGATTAACGGGGCAAATTTCGTTGGGGTCGGTACAATTTTGCTATTGACCATTATTAACGTTCGGGGAATCAACTATGGGAGGATCATTCAGGCTATTTTCACCAGCTCAAAATTAATTGCACTGGCGGTTTTAATTGTGGCCGGAATCATTGTCGGGTTTTACTCCGGATTTTTTGATGAGAATTTCCACAATATGTGGGAAGCAAGCTCCACAAAAAAACAAGCTGACGGAAGTTGGCTGACAACAGATCTTGCAGGTGTCGGATTAATGATCGTTCTTTCCACAACCATTATCAATTCTTTGTTTTCTTCGGATGCATGGAATAATGTAACCTTCATTGCCGGAGATATCCGCAATCCTGAAAAGAATTTACCACGTGCCTTATTCCTCGGAACTTTCATTGTTACTATTTTATACATTTTGGCGAATGTAGCTTATTTAGGCCTTCTTCCGCTTCATGGAACTCCTTTCGAAGGAGATTTCGTTTACACTAAAGAAGCTGTGCAATCAACCGGAATTCAATTTGCAAGTTCAGACCGGGTGGGAACTTCAGCTGCCTATATGCTGTTTGGAAATGTCGCAAATCTGCTGATGGCAATCCTAATCATGATTTCTACATTCGGTTGTAACAACGGATTGATCATGGCAGGTTCCCGTTTGTTTTATGCTATGTCAAAAGATGGCTTATTCTTCAGTAAAGCGAGTAGATTAAATCGTTTCGGTGTTCCGGCCTGGGCTATGTGGATCCAAAGCTTGTGGGCTATTGCCTTGTGCTTTTCGGGGTCTTACGGAATCCTTATCAAGTTTGCGACTTTCGGATCGATGGTTTTCTATATTGTTACGATCCTGGGACTGTTTAAACTGAGGAGGACTATGCCGGATGCTAATAGACCTTATAAGGCTTTCGGTTATCCCGTAATTCCGTTCTTGTATCTGGTCTTTGCAGTCGTAATATGTGTTTCCCTTACGCTGTTTACTTTTTGGGATACATTTGGAAGCATCTTGTTGATCTTGGCAGGAATCCCGATTTATTATTTGGTTTTCAAAGAGAAAGAATCTGCGTAAATCTATCAAATCTGCGTGTGTTGTCGGCCGCAGTAAATTGAAATCTTTTATCATGTTATGACAAAATGACATAATGAAGAACATAGATTTGCCAGGTTCGTCAGTAATTTTTCATCTCTAAGTCTGAAAACTGACATTTTTGACAGGAAAAGTACCGAAGTATGTACTGGCACAACCTTTGACTTATGGAAGGAAATTCTGAAAACGAAAAATAAATAAAATGGGAAAAATAATTGGAATCGATTTAGGAACAACAAACTCATGTGTTTCCGTAATGGAAGGAAATGAGCCAGTTGTAATCGCAAATTCTGAAGGTAAACGTACTACACCCTCTGTGGTAGCATTCGTGGAAGGTGGTGAACTTAAAGTTGGTGACCCTGCGAAGCGTCAGGCGATTACCAACCCAACAAAAACAATTTCCTCCATTAAGCGTTTCATGGGATCATCTTTTGATGAAACGAAGAAAGAGGCTGGACGTGTACCTTACAAAGTAGTAAAAGGTGATAACAATACGCCACGTGTGGATATTGACGGTCGCTTGTATACTCCGCAAGAAATCTCTGCAATGATTCTTCAAAAAATGAAGAAAACTGCTGAAGATTATTTGGGTCATGAAGTTTCTGAAGCAGTTGTAACTGTTCCTGCTTACTTTAATGATGCGCAACGTCAGGCAACAAAAGAGGCAGGTGAGATCGCTGGTTTAACTATCAAACGTATCATCAACGAACCTACAGCTGCAGCTTTGGCTTATGGATTGGATAAAAAAGGAATCGACCAGAAAATTGTAGTATTTGACTTTGGTGGTGGTACACATGACGTTTCTGTCCTTGAATTAGGAGATGGAGTGTTTGAAGTATTGGCAACAGATGGTGATACTCACTTAGGTGGTGATGATGTGGATGAGGCAATCATTGCTTGGTTGGCTGACGAATTTAAGTCGGAAGAAGGTTTGGATTTGCGCCAGGATCCGATGGCTTTACAGCGTTTGAAAGAAGCTGCTGAAAAAGCGAAAATCGAATTATCTTCTACAACTTCTACAGAGATCAATTTACCATACATCATGCCGGTGAACGGGATTCCGAAACACTTGGTTAGAACATTACAGCGTTCGAAATTTGAACAATTGATCGCTTCGATCGTTGAAAGAACAATTGCTCCTTGTCGTTCTGCTCTTCAAAATGCAGGTTTATCAACAAGTGATATTGATGAGGTAATCTTAGTAGGTGGATCAACTCGTATCCCTGTAATCCAGGATGCAGTTCAGCGTTTCTTCGGAAAAGCTCCGTCAAAAGGAGTAAATCCGGATGAGGTTGTAGCAGTTGGTGCGGCAATTCAAGGTGGTGTATTGACAGGTGAAGTGAAAGATGTATTGTTATTGGATGTTATTCCATTGTCTTTAGGTATCGAAACAATGGGAGGTGTATTTACGAAGTTAATCGAAGCGAATACAACTATTCCAACTAAGAAATCGGAGACTTTCTCTACAGCTGCAGATAACCAGCCGGCAGTAGATATCCATGTGCTACAGGGTGAACGTCCGATGGCAACGGATAACAAGACTTTAGGTCGTTTCTCCTTAACTGACATTCCGCCTGCTCGTCGTGGCGAACCGCAAATCGAAGTAACATTTGATGTGGATGCAAACGGGATCATGCATATTTCTGCAAAAGACAAAGGAACAGGAAAAGAGCAATCAATTAAAATTGAAGCATCTTCAGGTTTGTCCGATGAAGAGATCAAACGTATGAAAGCGGAAGCAGAAGCAAATGCGGATGCGGATAAAAAACGTAAAGAAGAAGCTGAGACTTTGAATAAAGCAGATTCATTGATCTTCCAAACTGAACGTCAGTTGAAAGAATACGGAGATAAAATCCCTGCTGATAAAAAACAACCGATCGAAGATGCATTAACTGCATTGAAAACGGAATTTGAAGCGAAAAACATGGCAAATCTTGAACCGGCAATGGAACGCTTGAATACAGCATTCCAGGCAGCCTCTCAGGAAATGTATAACGCAGCAAATGCTGGCGGTGCAGATCAGGGAGCACAAGGTGGAAACACTGGAAATTCAGGAGATGAAGTAACTGATGTTGACTTCGAAGAAGTAAACGATAAGAAGTAACAAAATAAACAAATACGAAGAAGGGTTTCTGCTTGGCAGAAGCCCTTTTTTATTGCTCTTAGGTACACGATTAATCGGACTTTATGTATTATACTCACCAAAATAATGATAATGCTTCTAATTTAGGAAACAAACCAAGTTTCAAACTGAATATTCACTATGTGTTCTATGAATCTATGTGGTTCATTTTACCACATAACACACGGTAGTTCACATAGTTTTTAGAGTTTAAGTAGCCTGGTGATTTTTCTACATTATTACCGATTAATCGCGGACCGACTACTCCCACTAGCTGGCGCGAGTCTCCTAGCTGGCGCGAGTCTCAGACTCGTGCTATTTACTTCTTAGGTAAATGACTATTTCGAATAAAACAAATTCCCCTTTTCAATCCTCAGCGGTGCTTCAAAATTCGTTTCATACAATCCGCCGGTTCCCAATCCTTGCGGAAGTTCCGGTTTATAATCAGCCGTAAACTGCGCAATGGCATTCAAACCGATATTACTCTCCAAAGCAGATGTGATCCACCACGGAATTTGTCTGTTTTCTGCCAATTCAATCCATTCTTTTGTACCGCTGAATCCTCCGTGCAAACTTGGCTTCAGGATGATATACTGGGGTTTGATCGTTTCCAATAAATCAATTTTTCGCTCCGGTTCATTGATTCCTATCAGCTCTTCGTCCAAAGCTATCGGTAGTGGAGTTTGTTGACAAAGAGTTTTCATATCGCTCCAGGTGCCGGCTTTGATGGGTTGTTCAATACTATGTAAATCCAACCTGGCTAATTCTTCCAGCTTCCAGTGTGCATCGCTCATATTAAAAGCACCGTTCGCATCCACCCGAAGAACAATTCGGGAAGCATCATATCGTGAACGGATTCCTTCCAATAATTTTAATTCCTGCTTGAAATCAATGGCTCCGACTTTTAATTTGATACAAGTGAATCCGGCTGTAAGCTTTTCTTCGATCTGACTTTGCATATAGCCTTCATCTCCCATCCAGATTAATCCGTTAATTGGAATGCTGAATCCGGAAGGTGCTTTTGCCGCTTCAAAGTAAATTCGTTTTCCTCCGTTCAATAAATCAAAATAAGCGCTTTCGAGGCCGAATAAGATTGAGGGATGATCACTTAAAAGTGTCCTGTTTTCAATGAAATGAACCGGGTTTTGGCATACTTCTGCCAATTTTTGCTCGTATGCTTTATCTGAAATGTAATCAGGCGACAAACCGGGAATGACAGAACATTCTCCCAGCCCTTTTATTCCATCGGAATTGGTCAATTCAAGCTTCCAGCCTTTCTTTTGGGTTAGAATACCGCGACTTGTTCCGCTTGGACGTTTAAAGTCCAGTGTAAATGCTTCAAACGAAGCCTGGAGTTGATTTAGAGAACCCATTGATTGATAGAAACACTGATAACATAAAGCAGACTTACGAAAAAGGTTCCGAGCGCTACTATCTTGAGTTGAGAATCAAGTTCTTTCGGAAGGGTGTTCTTTGAAACGAAAACCAGGTGTTTAATAAAGAGAATTCCGGGAATGAAAGAAATAAAGCCAAGCCAGTTTTCCGTTAAGATCAAAAAGATACCCCAGCTTACAAAAGCACTGATAACTAAAAAGAAATGATACTTTTTGGCATTGGAAGCACCTAGTTTGACAACCAGTGTGCGTTTGCCCACTTTTTCGTCATTCTCGCGGTCCCGCATATTATTCAGATTCAAAACGGAGGTGCTCAGGAAACCAATGGTAACTGCCGGAAAGATCAATATCCATGACAAGCGATCAGAAAATAAAGGGTAAACTCCCATTACACTTACCAAGCCAAAGAAAATAAAAACAAACAAATCGCCTAATCCATTATAGCCATAAGCCTTTTTACCAATCGTATAGGTGATTGCAGCGAAGACAGAAGCAACTGCCAGGCCGATGTAAATGTAAACGCTGCTTGGAGAAAGGTTTTTGGTGCCGAAATAGATCAGTAACCCTGCACTGAAAAATGAAAGTAGCGAAGTTAAAATAACCGCATTTTTCATGG
>CAMPIU010000231.1 GCA_946886545.1 uncultured Flavobacteriales bacterium
GTAGTATCTTTGTTTCTCTAAAAAAAATGATAAATGAATAGTTGGTTTACCGTTAAGGTTAAATATACAAAGCAGCTGGAAGATGGTACTTTCAAGCGTGTTTCAGAACCGTATTTAGTGGCTGCAATGACATTCACTGATGCGGAAGCAAGAATTTACGAAGAACTTGGGAGCCTGATCCGTGGCGAGTTCGTAGTAACCGGAATTACCAGAACTGATTTCCACGATATTTTCCATTACGAAGATGCCGATGTTTGGTATAAGTGTAAAATCACTTACGAAGCCGGAGGTGATGGTGGAGAAGAAGGTGCAAAAGCAAAAAAGGTATCCCAAAACTTTATCGTTACGGCTCATTCCGTAAAAGATGCTTATGAGCGTTTGAAGGAAAGCTTGGGTGGTATGATGATCGATTATGTGATTCCATCCATTACTATTTCACCGATCGTAGATGTTTTTCCTTTCGGAGATGAATCGGAAGACCGTGTAGCTGTTGATTTTGAAAAACAAGTGAAGGCAGAAGTTGCTGAACATGCACTTGGAACAAAAACTGTATTTTCAGCTCCGGGATCTGATGTCGATGAATTCGAAGATGATGAAGATTCGGTTATTGACGATCAATTTGGAGAAGAGGAATAAGGAATGGACGACTTTCTGGATGTAATTCGAAACGATCACCATCAATTCGATAAAGGGAAACTGGAAGATCATTTCGGTAAAGAACCCTTTGCTCTCATGGCAAGGTGGTTGAGAGAGGCTGTTGAAAAACCGACCTCTGAACCTAATGCTATGACTGTTTCAACTTTAGGCTTGGATGGTTTTCCCAGAGCACGTGTGGTTTACTGGAAAGAATTATTGGAGGAAGGAATTGTTTTTTACACCAATTATACCAGCGATAAAGGAAGGGCGATAAATGCTTATCCTCAGGTACATGCTTTATTGTATTGGCCGGAGTTGGAACGTCAGATCAGTATTACCGGATTCGCAGAAAAAGTTCCTGCGGAAATGAGTGATGCCTATTTTGAATCGCGGCCGCGGGGAAGCAAACTGGGGGCCTGGGCATCTCATCAAAGTCAAATGCTGACTTCCCGTGAAGAATTAGAGAAGAGAGTAGCAGAGTACGCTGAAAAGTTTCCTGATTTCGTTCCCAGACCCGAACATTGGGGAGGTTATTTAATTAAACCCATCAATGTGGAATTTTGGCAGGGAAGACCTTCACGTTTGCATGATCGCATTGTTTTTAATTTGAAACCGGACAATTCTTGGGAATTATATCGCAAGAATCCTTAAGGAATGATTGAACTATTACCTCATATTTATACCCTTTCAAACGGGTTAAGATTGGTTTATTTACATACCGGATCTCCTGTTGCCCATTTGGGAGTAACGGTTCTGGCCGGTTCACGATTTGAAGAAGATCATGAAATTGGTCTGGCTCACTTCTTAGAACACAGTATCTTTAAAGGAACCGGTAAACGCAAAGCATTTCACGTTTTATCCCGCCTGGATTCTGTAGGAGGAGAATTGAACGCTTATACCACCAAGGAAGAGATCTGCTTGTATGCTTCTTTTTTGAAAACACACCTGAATCGGGCAGCTGATCTGCTCTCGGATATTGCGATCAACAGCAATTTTCCAGAAAAAGAGATTCAAAAGGAAAAAGAAATCGTATTGGATGAATTGAACTCGTATTTAGATAATCCGAGTGACAAGATCTTTGACGATTATGAAGCACTGATCTTCCCGAATCACCCGCTTGGAAACAATATTCTAGGAACACCGGAATCAGTCCAGTCTTTTAGCAGGGAATCATTGAAAAGCTACGTGGAGAAATTTTTCTTCACTGAAAATGCTGTCATTTCCTTTGTTGGGGATATTCCTTTAAATAAGGTAGTGAAATGTCTGGAAAAACATTTCCATGCCATGCCATCAGGAAAGATAAGAGCAATTCCGCGACCATTTAATAACTATTTACCTACAAAGAAAAGAGTGGTAGAGGGCAACTACCAGGCTCACGCAATTATTGGTGGAATAGCTCCCGGATACAATAACGAGCATCGCAGAGGGATGACCATGCTGACGAATGTTTTGGGTGGTCCTGCAATGAATTCCCGATTGATTCTTTCAGTTCGGGAAAAGTACGGCTACACTTATAACATCGAAGCACAGTATTCTCCTTATCCGGATTTGGGGTATTGGTCCATTTATTTTGGAACGGATCAGAAGTATCTGGCTAAGACAATGAAGATCATCTATGCTGAATTGAAGAAATTGCGTGAAATTCCCTTAACAGCAAAGCAGTTGCAGCAGGCAAAAGAACAGTTGAAAGGTCACATTGCCTTGTCTTTGGATTCGAATTTAGGTTTGATGCAAGGATTGGGAAAATCACTGCTGTTATTCAATCAGATCGATACGATTCAGGAGATGTATGCGGGAATTGACAAGTTGACGAGTGAAGAATTGCAGGAAATTGCTCAAACGTATCTTAGAGAAGAGAATATCTCGGAGTTAATCTACGATGTGAAACCTGATTAACTGTCTTGAATTCGCCAATTTGCTAATTTGCCATATTACGAACCGAGGGAGTTTATTCTTGAATTCCTAAGGGTCAGTACCCATTTTAATTTATCTTTTTTTATAGCTGTTTCAGATGAATTGAAACTAACTTTGGCTATTCAAATTTACAGTCATGACTTTTCAAACTTACTTAGAACAATTCGAACAAATTCTAAACTCACCCAATCCGCCGGCACCATACGACAACCCGGATTATTTCAATTACACGAAGCTAAACTCGTCTCGCATGAATCGATGGATGAAGAAGGGTGAAATCCTTCCGCATGTGAAAGAGAAGATCCAGTCAATTAAAGAATCGCAGGATTGGATCGTGATTACGGAACCTTGGTGTGGTGATGCGGCGCATATCGTTCCATTTATCCAAATGATGGCTGAATTGAATCCTTTGATCCGGATTGATTTTGAGTTGCGGGATGCAGAACCCAATCGAATTCAGGATTATCTGACAAATGGGGGGAAAGCCATTCCGAAATTGATTATAAAAAACACAAAAGGAGATCGCATGTCGCCAATAGCTTCAGCGATGGCACAAGATTTGGCAATCTGGGGTCCAAGACCGGCTGAATGTCAGGAACTATATACAAAAATGCATGCAAGTGAGGCATCGTTTGAAGAGGTGAAGATCCAGCTTCAGAATTGGTACAACGAGCATCAGGGAGTAGAGATTCAGGAAGAAATAGCCGCTTTGTTATAATGGCCTGTCGTGAAACTCTTGCGTGAGTGTTTTATACTCTTGCGTATAAGAGCCGTTTTCTGTCCGGATACATAAGGAAGAAGTTTGTATCTCAGAAACCTGTTTCTCAAACGATAGAATAGCCCGTGTAGGTTTATTGGGTTTCCCGAAAATTGTAATCAGATCAGAAACGAACAGCTCATTCGTCTTTGCCAGCTGAATGAGTTGTTCCTTACTTTCAAAAGGAACAATGATCCACGCTTTCCCATCCTGGCTTAATAAGTTTGAAATGGATTGAACCAATTCCAAAAAGGAAAGACTTTCCGTATGCCTGGCTAATGATTTATGCGCATCCGGGTTTTTAGAGCTGTTTTCAAAGAATGGAGGGTTGCTGATAATGGCGTCAAATCGTTCTACCGGCTCATATTCCTGGATCGCCTGATTTAACATAGAGATCTTAGCTGGAAAGGGATTGTTTTGTGCATTGATCCGTGCATCGGCAAAGGTATCTTCTGAAAGCTCGATTCCGATGATTTCTTCAAATGAAAAGCGCTGGGCACACATGAGAGACAGCACTCCGGTCCCTGTTCCGATATCCAATAAGCGTTTGGTATTTGACCACTTGCATAAAGCTCCGAGAAGCATTGAATCGGTCCCGACTTTTAATGCGGTGTTTTTTTGGTGGATCTGAAAGTGTTTGAAGTTGAAAACACTCATTCTCCCATATACATTTCAATCAGTCCCTCGGGAGAAGTTACGTGGATTGTTTTTGCTTTTCGATCGACCTTTTGAACCAGTCCGTCAATGAAAGGGATCAGGATTTCCTTGCCGCCATTCATAACCTGGATCAATGGGTTCACATTATTGTCAATAACCTGCTCAACAATTCCAACTTCTCCGTAGCGTGTATCATTCAGTTTGAAACCAATGATCTCGTGGTCATAGAAATGCTTATCGTCCAACGGTGGAAGAATTGATAGGGGAAGGTAGCAGCTTTTGCGAAGGATCATCTTGGCATCATTTTCAGAATCGACACCTTCTAATTTCACAGCAGCAAAACCTTTGTTTTTTAAGGTAAAGGATTTAACAAAAAAGGGAGTAAGTTGTCCGTTGATGTCGATGAAGAAAGCATCGAGTGTTCGGTAATCTTCCGGGTTGGTTACATCTAAAAAAAGCGAAACTTCACCTTTGTATCCGTGAAGTTTCGCAATATAACCAAGTTGAAAGCAATCAGAATGTTGCATGGATCAACTTTTAATGAATTAAGCCTTAGCTTCTCCTTCTTCTTCAGTAGCCGGAGTATCTTCAGCCGGAGCATCTTCAGAAGGAGTTTCAACTTCCGGAGCAACCTCTTCTGCAGGAACATCTTCAGACGGAGTCTCAATTTCAGTTTCAGCTTCTACTACCGGAGCCTCTTCTTCAGCAGGCGTATTTTTAGCTTCAATTGCTTTTGCTTTAGCTTCATTTGCTTCAGCTTCAGCTTTCAAACGTGCAGCTTTATCAGCAACAGCGTCTTTTCCAAGACCTTCAATTTTACCTTGGATCTTAGATGCTTTATCAGCTTCCCAAGCAGAAAATTTAGCTTCTACCTGCTCTGCAGTCAAAGCTCCTTTTGTTACACCTTTCAAAAGGTGATTTTTGTACAAAATTCCTTTATAAGAAAGAATTGCACGAGCAGTATCTGACATTTCAGCTCCTGTACCAACCCATTTTAAAGTTGATTCAAAATTGATGTCAATTGTTGCCGGGTTCGTGTTCGGATTGTAAACTCCCAATTTCTCGATGAATTTACCATCACGCTTAGCGCGAGAATCAGCTACTACCAAATGGAAAACTGCTTTTCCTTTTTTACCGTGTCTTTGCAAACGAATACGTGTTGCCATAATGTTAATTGTTTGAGGTGCGAAACCTCGGTTAAAATGAATATTAACTTCTGCTTAGCGAATAAACAGGGTGCAAAGATAGTAAAAGCTTCAAAATCTGCAAATAAAAAAGGGCAGGATATTTCTATCTCTCCCCCTTTAACCAATAATATTCTGAAGTTTAGTCACCAAATGTGATCTTGAAACCAACTTGGATGAAGAAATTGCTGAAGTTTGCTACTTCTCTCAAATCTTCCCTAGCACTGTTCTGGTCCGTTCCCGTAGGTGCATATGC
>CAMPIU010000232.1 GCA_946886545.1 uncultured Flavobacteriales bacterium
ATTCAGGGCCCGGATAAATTCATTGGATATAATGGCATTTCCTCTTGGATTAAGGTGAATTCCATCCAGTGAGTATGCGCCACCGGATACAAATTTCGCACTTAAAGTAACTCCGTTATACACCATTCCGCTTTGCAATTTATTTACCAACTCGTTGGGTTTGGCAAGTGCTAAATTATATGTCGCTGCAATCGTGGTAATGACTGCATTGTATTCAGCAATTTGAGCTCTGATAACTGCCAGCTCATCCAGTGTTAAAACAAATTCATTTCTAAAAGGAAAGACAGAACCCATTGAGTTGCACTTAACAGAATCCAAAGGTGTACTAAGCAATACCAACTCACCTGCAACCATGTGTCTTACGCCAAACGCTCCGGCCAAGGGATCCTGGATCATAAAACCATTAGGTCCTTCCTGAAATGAAATCCCAATCGGATTATAAATTGCATTCAGTGATGCAGCCTTATCAGGGGTCAAATTCAAGCCGTTGTATGGTATGGTAGTAAAATAAGGCATTTCGGTAATATCCGGGATCAGGGAAACAACTCCTTTGGCACCATTCACGGTTAATGACTGAACGATTTGTTCGTATGCCATACTGAAGCTCGCGGTGTTCGTCATCGTACCATTTTTAGCCCCGCTTTGCACATAAGGAAGCATATCTTCAATTCCCAAAAAGAGGGCAAAACAAGTAGGATCGGATGCTGTTGCATCTGCCAAAACACTTGCGCTGGTTGAAGAACTCATTCTCCCGTAAAACGGATTTGCCATTCCATAAGAAGGAATATTTACTGCTGTTACCGTCATTCCGGGGATCCCGAAGTTGCCAAATGGCTGACTTGCATTGTAAACATTGGATCCGAGTGCAGCAACATCGCCGCTGGAAGCCAGTCGAACCGGTGAAAGGGATGTGACACCCAGGCAGTCGGTTTTATATCCTAATTCAAAGCGAGACTGACCCTGACCGCTCACGCCAACAGAATTTTCTGGCATATCAGCTTGGTAAAACGCTCCGGAACCTACTTTTTGCAATTGAGTGCTCAACAAATTTGCAATGGAATATTGCTGCCCCTCATAATACAATGCATCATCCATGTAACCTGCAGTATGAGACCCACCGATCATTACAAAACGGCTTGAATTCAATTCGCCGGCTGAGGTTTCCGGTTTTTCATATTTCGGTTTGCATGAACTCACAGTAAGAGTTCCCATTCCGATAAGCACCGGAATCAATATGCTGCTTAAAACTTGTTTCATTTTCTTACCATTTATAACTTAAACCAATACCCGGAGAAATTGCAATTGTAGTGAAGGTGCCTTGCAGATTCGTTTCAAAATTTCTGTCGGTCCGTTTGATGTATGTATAATAAAAAGACAGATCGGCATTGAAATGCTCATTGAATTTAAACCCTAAACCTGCTGTACCGTAGATGCGGTTACCATCCGGAGATTCAGGAGTAACGTAACCGGATTGTACCGGTGAAAATCCAAAACCTCCTCCTAATCGAACAGCGATCATTTCAGTTGCCTGGAAATTAGCACCTCCTCTGAATGCAATAATGTCTTTGTATTTTCTTGCTGATTTTGTGTCGGTCAAACTGGTAGTATTGGATTCATAATCGAAAGCCAGTGTATCATAGGCTTTCCAACCTACATAATTGATATCCAGAACAAACTGCCATTTTTTTCCTGAGTCGTAAGATCCTCCAAGGGTGAGAACGCTTGGTAATGGTAATGATGAAGTGAAGGGTCCGTCCGGAAAGTTTGCGTTTAATGATTCCGGAACAGTAAACTTGGCATCCCCTTCTTTTACTTTCATCGAAACTTTGGAGCGGTAGGTTAAGCCCAGGGAAAAATGTTCGTTGATTTTTGCATTTAATCCTAAATTATAGCCGAATCCAAGTGCTTTACCTGTTAATTCAGCATGACCGTAAGTTCCGTCTGCAAACTGTACCGGAATATCTTTCTGTAAATCAACTGCCCCGGTCGAAATAATAAAACCCGCACCAAAACCGAAATGTTCGTTGATCTTATAGGATACAGTTGGCTGGAAATAAATGGATTTTAACGACAACTTGGTCAGGGCAAACCTGCCGATCCATGCATCTTCGTATTGAATGGTACTTCCGAAAGGAGTGTACACCGCCAATCCGACTTTTAATGACTCCATTTTTTTGAAACCGAAAAGGGCATACGCTGAAAAAGGTGTTCCCATTGGGGATTTTGTGCGATAACCTTCTCCTGAACCCGAATCAACAAACAAAGTGTTTGCAAAAATGGGAGAAAAACCCGCATTGATCTCGTTCTTCTTTACAAATGCAACTCCACCTGGATTGTAAAATAAAGCGGAAGCATCTTCGGAAAGTGCAGTTCCTGCAAGTCCCATCCCTTGTTGTTTCTGTCCTTGAAAATTCACCTGGAATCCCTGTGAATGAATGGTCAGTGCAGCCGAAAAGCTGAAGAAAAGTAGTATTAATTTTTGCATAGTTAATAACCAGAAAAATGCGTTAATGGGAGTAAGATACAAAAAAATCTATGAGCGCACAACAAATTTAACAATTTCACCTCCTCTACAACAAATTCGTCAAATCAGAATTTACTGTTCGAACAAAATTCATATATTGCATTACTAATGAAGCGATTATGACCGGATTGTATTTACTATTTGTCGGAACACTATTCAGTTTGAATTCCGGTACACCCAATAAAGGTGTAGAACCGAAAGGGAATTTTGGTGGTGACGGAAAAAATGCACCCAGCTTGCAGCTGAATGAAAATCACACCTTTATTTATACAGATCTGACAAGGCCCTCCAAACCAATTGTTGCAGAAGGAACATGGTCGGTGGAAGCGGATGAGCTGATTTTAAAGTCTGATTCAAAAGCTAAGTTGAATAACCGTTACACCATTATACGTGATGGGAAATGTATTAAAACTAGGAAGCATTTTGCCTTCTATACGCTTTGTAATTGCAACTAAATTTCCGCAAATAATCACATTACTAAAATAAGATTCACAAATAATGTGAGGAGTCTTCCGGAAAATGTTTCAAAGAAAAGTTAAAAGTTGTTTTGTCAGGCAATTAACATGGATAAATGGATTACTATTGCTTTACGAAACTTAAAAAACCCACAACTTTATGGCTTCATCAAGTCAAAAATCATCTAAAGCATTGCATATTCTGCAAGCCGTTCAAACCGTAGATAATATCGTAAAATCTATCGCCGACAAAACAATTGTTGATGTTAAAGACGATCGTTTACCGATAGAATTAAAAGTGAGTGAAGAGAGCACAGCACTTCGCAGAGTATTTCTGGAAGAACAAACAGGTTTCGGACTTCCGGTGCTTACCGGGAAAGAACCATTTTCTGATTTGAATAAACTTGAGGGAAATATTGAGAATTACATCGGAATGTCACAAATCCCGACGGGTGTAATCGGACCGCTTCGTGTAATCGGTTCAGCAGCAAAAGGAGATTTTTTCGTACCGCTTGCAACTTCTGAAGGTGCGTTGGTAGCTTCTTATCATCGCGGTGCGAAAGCATGTTTGCTTGCCGGAGGTGCAACTTCTGTTTGCTTGGTTGAAGGTGTTCAACGTAGTCCCTTGTTTAAATTCCACAATCTGGGAGAGCTGGGACAATTCGTTGTCTGGATCCTCGCGCAAATGGATAAATTCCGGGAAATAACCGAACAGAGCAGTCGTTTTGCGAAATTGGAAGATATGCGCACCAATATTGAGGGAAACCATTTGATCTTAACATTTGAATTTCATACCGGAGATGCTTCAGGTCAAAACATGGTGACAATTTGTACTGATCAAATTTGCAGATATATTATTGAAAACACACCGGTTCAACCTGAAATGTGGTTCATTGAAGGAAATTATTCCGGAGATAAAAAGGCAACTTCTCAGTCGTTTATGTCTGTTCGTGGAAAGAAAGTAACTACCGAGATTTTTCTTCCGGCAGAGATTATTCAGGGGGTTTTGAAAACTACAGCGCGTGCAATGGCCGAATACTGGCGTTCATCTACCGTTGGAATTATTCAAAGCGGGGCAATCGGTGCGCAGGGTCACTACGCCAATGGTTTAACAGCATTATTTATTGCAACCGGACAAGATGCGGCATGTGTTGCTGAAGCAGCCACGGGAATTACCAGAATGGAAGAAAAGGAAAACGGGGCACTGTATTGCAGTGTTACACTTCCAAACCTGATTGTAGGAACTGTTGGCGGAGGAACAGGTTTACCCACTCAGCGCGAATGCTTGGAATTAATGGGATGTGCGGGAGCAGGAAATGCAAGAAAGTTTGCTGAAATTTGCGGAGCTCTGGTCTTGGCCGGCGAACTTTCCATTGCAGCGGCTTTATCGGCAGGTCATTTTGCCAGCGCTCACCAGAATCTAGGACGTAAAAAGTAGGATATGGGCCGGGAAAAGAGTCTGTGGAACATTCCGAATGTTCTATCGGGTTACCGCATTTTGGTGTTTCCGGTGATTTTCTATGCGCTGTTTACAAACAACGCCAGATTATTCATCATGCTGCTTTCGGTGAACTTGATTACCGATATTTTGGACGGATTCATCGCACGAAGATTCAATATGCAGACGGAGTTTGGAGCACGCCTGGACAGTATTGCCGATATCGGGACCTATATCTGTGCTTTTACCGGCATGTTCTATTTCCACTTCGGTTTTATTCAGGAACACGCTTTCGAATTTAGCCTGATGATGGCCTTGTACATTATTCCGCAAGTAATTTCCCTGATTAAGTTCAGAAGAAGTCCGAGTTTGCATTTGTATAGCAATAAGATTACCGGCTATATCCAGGGCATCTTCATTTTCACCTTTTTCAACTTTGGGAATTATCCGCCGTATTTCTATTTTATGATCGTTTTCAGTTCATTGGCTTATCTGGAAGAACTCGTTTGCGTGCTTTACCTGGATGAATTACGGTCGAATGTAAAAACGCTTGTACATGTACTAAAATCGTCGAACAATGCTGGTTAGTGTCTACTTGTTGGTCATTATCTATTTTGTAATCGGAGCAGCAGCCATTGCACTAATCAATAAACGCGGAAAAACAAGTACGGAAAAACGCAACAGATGGATTAAATACCTTGTATACTTTGGCATCGTTAATACGGTTATCGTGGGTATCTATTTTGACTTTTTCTTTTGGCTTGCGCTCCTCATTTCCCTGATCGCGTTTTTTGAGCTGATCTTGTTATTACCAAGAACAGGTCTACAGAATCGGGTTGTTGCGATTCTTTCGTTTTTGATTCTGATTTCCGTTTTTCAATCGGCAACGTGGTTTTTAGATCCTCGAAAAATCTTATATGTGTACTTATTAGTTTTTTGTTTTGACGGATTCGCTCAAATCATTGGGCAACTGATCGGA
>CAMPIU010000233.1 GCA_946886545.1 uncultured Flavobacteriales bacterium
GAAGAAGTTTATGTCAAGCCAAATTCCTCCAAATTATTCTATGCAACTGCTCCATTCGCTATCGACAAATCAACCACCAAAATCAATGTCGGCCTGAATTATTCTGTAAACGGATCCGGAAGAATTGTACTTCAAGGTCATGCAAAAAAGAATCAGTTCAATATGACTTCCAACTGGGCAAATCCTTCGTTTAAAGGAAGCTCACTACCCGATCCCAATTCATTCAAACAGGAAAAAGGATTCTCCAGTTCCTGGAAGATCATGAACATTGCCCAAAATCCAAAGCGTGGAAGTTTGGAACCGAATAGGTATTCCTCAACAGACTTTGCCGCAGTCGAATTTTTAGAAAACGTTGACCACTACCAATTAAACGAGCGAACAGTGAAATACGCAATCCTTGTAATTTTACTTACGTTCACCGTTTTCTACCTCATCGAATTAATTGGGAAGATGGTTATCCACCCCATTCATTACCTGATGGTAGGACTTTCACTGATCTTGTTTTATGCGATTCTGCTTTCCTTTTCTGAGCAATTCGGATTTGCATACTCTTACCTCACAGCAAGTATCGGAATCTTGGCCCTATTAAGCTGGTATGCTTATTCCGTCCTTCGATCACTGAAGTTTGCGCTCACTATTTTTACGGCAATTTCAATTCTTTACAGTTTCCTTTATGTGATTGTAAATCTTGAAACTTATGCCTTAATGGTCGGCAGTTTGGGATTATTTGTTGTTCTGGCTGCAATCATGAGCTTTACCCGGCGATTGAAAGTTTGAGTTAAATCAAAATCAAATCCCCCGGCACATCGACTCCGCTGCGCCCATGCTGTCTTTGCTTTGCCGCAGCGGTTGCACGAAGGCTAAGAGCTTCTGCGCAAGTATTCAGTGACCGGGGGATTTTTTCTGTTAATTTATTTGGTGTAGGTGTATTTTCGTGAACGGGTAATATTAATTCCAAGTGAAACTCCATAAGTTGTTCCATACTTGTTCATACTTGCATAAAAGTTCAACGGAACATTGAGTGCTCCGGGACGGAATGTTTTTCCAACTGCGAAGATGAAATTGGTAGAAAAATAAGTTGCACCTCTGGTATCGGGTCTTTTGAAATAATCCATACTTTCTGCGTCGCTTACTCCCAGGCTATACAACTCTTGATAAGTTTTAAAACTCCCATCATAATCTGTTGTACCGGAAACCATCCGTTTCATTGAAAATGAAGGTCCCATAGCAATTTCCCAAGCTCCTTTTCCAAAACGAACACCGTGCATAATGGCAAGTGAGGGAATTGGTGTACCATGTTCCATTCCTGCTACATTTCCCAAAAACTCAAACAAACCACTGAACTTTTCGCTTCCGGCATATTGAACTTCCAATTGATATCCGATATTGAACAATACAGGCATGGTTCCTACTCCTCCATCCCGTTCATTCCTGGTAAAAAACTCTCCGTTCTCTCCTGTTGCAAGCGCAAATCCGATCCGCGGACCGGAATTGTTCATTTTCCCCAATCCTGCACTCGCTGTAGGACCGTCTTTAAAGAACAATGCTTTATAAACTGACAGATCCACATCCGTTTTAAGTAATTTATAAATCATAATATCTGTCATCCGGTTCAATTCCCTGGGTTGGTTTTCAAATTGCTCGATCTCATTTTGCTCGATTTCACCGGTCTTTACATTGACAATTTTCATGGAGATCAGAATGCGGTCTCCTAAACCTTCATAGCTTGCACTCATGGCAAAATCAGCACTCAACTGAGTCCCGACTTTTCCAAGGCAGTCCTTTCCCATACACTCTTTCATTTTATTGTCGCCTAATTTCTCCGCCACGTCATATCTATCATTTACAACATATTTTTTAGAGTTAACCAAACTTTTGTAGATTACTGAGCGAAGAATATCTTCATTAGATGCAATATTCCTGACTTCGATCCCGGCAATCACCATAGAAGGCAACTGCGGTGTTTGTGCAAAAGAGAAGTAAGCATACAAGCCCAAACACATTAGAACTATTTTTTTCATGGTTTTCCAATTTTAAGTTTCGGGACAAATTTGCTAGGTATGCATAGGAATTGAAAACGGAATTCTGCACTTGCTTTTTCTCTGTTGCGATTTTCCGTACAACTTTATAGAATTAAACATCAGGCTTATTCCAGGTTAAATAATCAACACGCCGTTTTTTCTGTTTACCATATTGCGTGTTCTGATAATTGTGGGTATGGATTCAAACGTTATCCGTATGCTCCCGGATGATCGGATCTTAAGCTTATGATGATACTTTAATAATTTTCACACGTTTGAGCAAAACATTTTGGAGATCAAGATTTTAGGATGTGAGGGCTCATGACTTTATTTTTTCATATTTGGGCTGATAAAAGTTCCAAATCCCAGTAAAACCATCTGTTAATTATTTAACAAAAGTCGCTCTATACTCGCTCTAAAGTCGCTCTATACTCCTCTGATCTACGCTTGAAGGTCGGGGGAAGGAAATTGAGGTGTTTTTGAGGTGCTTTGGAAGCTTGCCGCGAGGGGGGGGCAAGTTCACACTATTGAGAAAATATTTTTTTTTCTGGTCTCCCTGTATTCCCGATTTCTATCAGGATAGCAAACAGGTTGCCGGTGAGAATGAATAGCTTTGAAAATCAAAGAAGGCTGCTACTTCTCAGTAACAGCCTTCTTTATAAACTTGTTTAGTCTCTATTTCTCCAATACAATCGGAATGTTTTGGGTTCCTGCATCCGTTAAAACTCGAAGTGTATAAACACCCTTTGCCATGTTTTTCAGATCTAAATCCTGTTGTACGGTTTGCAGATCATTTAGCTCGTAGACAAGCTGACCAAGTGCATTAAATACTTTAATGGTATTTAGATTTACGTCACCGGAATGAATTGTTACTAATCCTGTTGACGGATTCGGATAAACTGAAATCAGGTTCAATTCATTCTCCCCAACAGATGCACAAGCATCAACTGTAACGGTAGTTTGAGCCGTGCCCGAACAACCGTTTCCATTCGTGTAATTGTATGTTACAATTGTTGATCCAACTCCGCTAGTTGCCGGATTAAACTGATTGCCTGTAACACCTGTTCCAGTGTAGTTACCTCCGGCCGGATTTCCCTGTGTTAAAGTAAACGGACCATCTGTTGAACACAAGGTCGGGACAGTGCCGAAAGTGACATTCGGGTTCGAATTGACAGTAACAGAAATACTATTCGATGCCGGAGAAGTACAGGAAGCAACTGTATTTGTGACAGTATAATTTCCTGAAGTTGATACCGTAATCGATGCTGCAGTTGATGAATTTGACCAGGTATTTCCCGAACCTGCAGAAGAAGTTAAAGTAACGGATCCTCCCTGACAGAATGTGGTTGCCCCTCCAGCTGTAATAGTTGGTGCAGCCGGTACAGCGTTCACGGTTATATATCCCGTTTGATTCGAAGCATTCGATCCGCCAACATTAGTTGCTGTCAAGGAAACGTTATAAGTTCCTGCTGCCGCATAAGTCACGACTTGGCTGGCAGAAGTTGAAGTTGAAGGTGTTCCTCCCGGAAAAGACCAGCTATACGAAGTAGGATTGTTCGTAGAAGTACTGGTGTAAGTAACAGCCTGCCCGGCGCAAACAGTAGTTCCGGTTGAAGTGAAAGAAGCCACCGGAGGTGTTGGTGCACCGCTCACTCCTGTTACATTGATATTATCTATGTATAGGTTATTCCCATAACCTGCCAGGTTTCTGAATGCGATCCAAACGGAACTGTTTCCAACAAATGGTGTCAAATCAACGGTTTCTGATCTCCATTGAGCAGCAGTGGGAGTAAATGCATTTGTAGTTGCACTTGCTGTAGCTAAAGTAGTATTGGATTTCGAATAAACAGAAGTAAACGTTCCTCCGCAATCAGTAGAAACCAAGACTTCCAATCCATCAAAGTTTGTAGCATCATACGGAGCATAAGCTACATCAAAAGTTAATTGAGCACTTGAATAAGCTGCAATATCTGCTTTGGGCAAACGCAACTCATCATCAGTTGCATCATTGATTGTATAATTCGCAAATCTTACGGAACTTGTAGCCGTAGGAGCAAGACCGGCCGCCGTTGTTCTTGCCCAGGTGGTACTGCTGTTTGTATTATCAATGGTCCAACCTGCAGGAGGGAAAGTAGTAGACACGAAACCTTCACTGATCGGTAAACTAACAGTTGTATTTGCGTTCACAGTAATGTAATTTGTTTTGGATTTAGAGTAAGTTGCACCGTTGGATGTTGCTGTTACACTTAAACTTGCATTATAAGTTCCAGCCGTTGAATAAGTGACTGTCGGACTTGCAGATGTTGAAGTTGCAGGTGTTCCACCCGGGAATGACCAGGAATAAGTTGCAATACCTGAAGTTTGGCTTGGGGTGTATGTAACTGTGGTTCCGGTACACATGGTGGTTTGATTTGCGCTAAAATCCAACGCACAAAGTGAGGTTCCCGGGCCACCTCCAACTAAGTTTAAGTTTGCAGTTGTCCAGATATTGTTTCTTCCGCCTACGGAACTTATCATTGCTGCACGCATTCGATCTACCTGTCCCTGTGTAAACATTTTCGAGCAATAAGAATAGTCCATGTAATTTTGTACCTGGTCTATCTGATCAAATCCCCAATAAGCATTGTCAGTTGAGCAGGAATTTTGAGTAAGCGTACAAGACGTTGATCCTTGCGTTGCCGGCGTATCATTTACATTATCCGTACCAGCGCAACCTGCCGAACCGGGGTTGTTATTTGCTCCCCATACGTGAGATAAATTTAACCAGTGACCAACTTCATGTGTAAGCGTTCTACTGTTTGTAACGTTCGAAGTTCCAATTGATCCGGTATAATTTTCCAGGGCAAAAATACCATTGTAATACATTTGTTGCTGAGCCGTTCCCCCATTGTTCGGATTAAAGGTATAGCCGGCAGCTCCACCAATATCATTTGCTACGTATATGTTCAGGTAGCGGTTATGAGGCCAAATTCCCTGGTACACATCATTTCCGCTAACGACTGCGGCTACCTGAAGTTCTCCGTCAGAACCATCATTTGTCAATGCACTTTGAGTTCTTGTAATCCCAGAAAAACATGCACCGTTTGGAGCTACAGTAGCAAAGACAAATTGAATTTCCACATCTGCAGCATCGCCTTGAAACGCAGCTACTATTGAACTTGTATCGGCATTCAATTTTCGATAATCGCGATTCAGAATATTTAAGGCATCCTGAACCTGAGCATCCGAAATATTTTCCGAGCCATTATTGTGAAGAATGTGGAAAACAACAGGACTGGTATAAATGACCCCTGTTAATTTCTCGGGTCCGGTAGTCGGTTTGATTATTGTTCCTTGATTTGGCAAGGGATCTTTAAAGATCGTTGCAAACCGG
>CAMPIU010000234.1 GCA_946886545.1 uncultured Flavobacteriales bacterium
CTTCAATAAGTTTTCAATTCCGCCTTTCAACGTTGCTGTACTGGAAGGACAACCTGAACAAGCACCTCGAAGAGCAACTGTTACGGTTCCTTCTTCAAATCCCACGAAATCAATTGCACCGCCATCACCTTCTACTGCCGGACGAACATATTCATCCAATAAAGAACGGATCGCATCATCGTATTCGGAGGGAGCGTATTCTTTAACCGGTTTCGTGTCATCGCCGCTTGCTTTTGGTTTTGCAACAGGCATTTGGATCAAAATATCTTTTCCTTCAACGATCCAGTTCTTGATGAACTCACGTAATTCCATGGTTACAAAATCCCAGGAAATGCTATCGTTTTTAGCAACCGTCACAAAATTTGCTGTGATGAAAACGGTTTTTACGAAAGGAAAATGAAATAATTCTTCTGCTAATGGTGAATAACCTTTGGCTTCTGCACCGGAATGAAATTCAACCGACTCCCCGTTAATAAGCAAGTATTTATTTGCAACGAATTTCATCGTGTTTGGATTGGGAGTCATTTCAACGTATACTGTAACTGGAACTGATGTCATGATGTTTGTCTGTTTATTTTTACAAAGATACTACTATAATTACTAATTACGAATGCCGAATTACGAATTAGGAATGCCGTTCCGATAGCTATCGGGATGAAATTGAAAATTGAAAATGTAGAATTGAAAAGGCCAGAAAACATGTTTAAAGGTTCAAAATTACATTCTCCATTCTCAATCATTCGGAGGGTTCCACATGGACCAAAACATCCTCTATCTCAGGGATTTCATCCATTAAGTACTTTTTCAGGTTGTGAGAAATCGTATGTCCTTCATGCACACTTAGGTTTCCATCAACATGAATGTGCAAATCTACCCAATAACGCATTCCGGATTTTCGAACCCAGCATTTTTCAGTTGTATGGATTCCCTCAATTTCTTTAGCCTTCTCGCGGATTACCGAGATAAATTCATCGTGAACATGTTCATCCATGATTTCTCCCAATGCGGGCCGGAATATTTTGTAAGCATTGTAAAATATGATCAATGATGCAACGAGGGCTGCCCAATCGTCAGCTTGTGCCCAGGTATCTCCCATGTAAACCGCAATTGCGATTCCGACAAAAGCACAGGCCGAAGTAATTGCGTCGCTCCGGTGATGCCATGCATCCGCCTGCAATGAAGTGCTTCCAATTTCTTTTCCTGATTTGGAAACGAAACGAAAGAACAATTCTTTGATGATAATGATTCCGCCAATAAACCAAAGAGTGTAAGAAGCAGGCGCTTTATGAGGAGTTTGTATGTTGTGAATACTTTCAATAATAATCAATGTAGCAGAAGCGACTAAGAATCCTACAACCACAAAAGTGATTAATGGTTCTACTTTTCCGTGTCCGTATGGATGATTTTCATCCGGTGGTCGTCTTGCATAACGAAAACCTACAATTACCAAAGCAGAAGCAAAAACATCACCTGTAGATTCGATCGCATCGGCAATTAATGCATAGGAATTCCCGAAATATCCAACCAGTCCTTTTACGATGGCCATAATGAAATTACCAACTAAACTGAACCAGGCGGTCTTTTCTGCTTTTTCGTGGTTGACACTCATTTCTCAGAATCTTTGCAGTTTTTACAAATTCCGGAAATCGTAAAAAAGCTTTCTTCAGACTGAAATCCTCCGGGGAGTGCAAATGAAGGAATCACCTGGTCAAGGCAGGTCAGTTCTCCGCAAATTCTGCAGCTGAAATGAATGTGCTCATGATCGTGCTGATGATTGTGGTTACAAGAATTACAGGCTGCATAATTAACAACTCCGTTTACATTGACGATTTTGTGAATCAAACCGTCGTCTAACAAGCGGTCCAATACACGGTAAATAGTAACCCGGTCGCATAAACCATTCAATTTGTGCTGGATAGCAGGTTGAGACAACGCCACGTTCGAGTCATTAATGAGTTCCAGAATAGCACTTCTGGCTGCTGTGTTTCTTGTTGTCTTCATTTTGATTTTCAGGATAACAAAAGTACGAAGTTTAATCCGTTGGCATTTCAAGTTAAATGTTTTTTATTAATTTCTTCCTACTTCTTTTTTTGTACTTTTGATTTCAATGAAACGAATGCTTCAAATAGGAATGATTGTGGTCGTACTGATGGGAACCATCGGTATTCCGTTCTATCAGCATACCTGTTTGCATGAAAACCGAATTTTACAATCTGTTTTCGTTCCGTCGAATGAATGTTCGGAGGAGCATATGAAAACTGAACAACCGGATTGTTGTGCACCTAAGCAAACAGTGTCATCTTCTGATGGAGAAACGATTTCGGATAATTGCTGCCTGGATGAGGTTTCGAACTGGCAATTCTCTTTTTTCTTCTTCCAGGATGTACATCCGATCTTTTCAGAAGTATTGGAAGAGGTTTCCGTTCTTTCATTTTTCTCACACTTTGAAGTACTTTGGGTAAACGAAGATAAAGAACTCTTTTCGGGTTCAGATCCCCCAACTTTAACAATTCTTGAACGATTAACTCATTTGTGTATTTGGCGTCTGTGATTCCCTTCCTTTTTTGATTAAAAAGTGAAGTCGAATTAAACGTTAAAAACAATGAAGTATATTCTATTTGGTTTTTTCCTCTTTTTTATTTCTTTCAGTCAGGCCCAACTTCAGGGGATTGTATTTGGAATAAAGAATGGTGGAAAAGTCCCGCTTAAACAAGCAAAAATAATTTTAAGAAAAGCTCAAACCCAGGTCTACACAGAAGAGAACGGGCGATTTGAGATAATACTCCCGAAAGATTTGCCGGATGTTCTGGTGATTTCTGCTCCCGGGTTCGAAACGGATTCCGTTACTGTAACAAAAGATGATCGCTTTGCGGGATTGGAGGTGTTTCTTTTTGAGGTAGATGAATTGGATGAAGTGATTATCGAGTTCAAACAGGATTCCAAGACTTTTTCGCGACTAAAACCTCTCCAGGTTGAAAACTTGGGAGAAGGGGAATTGAAAAAAGCAGCCTGCTGTAATTTGTCGGAATCCTTTGAAACCAACGCTACAGTTGATGTGAATTTCACGGATGCGGTTTCGGGTGCAAAGAAGATCCAGTTATTGGGACTGGATGGTGTGTATACACAATTGCAAATGGAAAACATCCCTTTTCTGACAGGTTTGGAAAGCAGTTTCGGATTGAATTCTGTTCCGGGAACCTGGGTAGAATCCATCCAAATCACCAAAGGAACAGGTTCGGTAGTAAATGGCTATGAATCCATGGCTGGATTGATCAATGTTGAATTCCGAAAACCGACTACCATGCAACGCCTTTTTGTAAATGGGTACGGGTCCAGCCTGGGAAGAGCAGAATTGAATGTTCACGGCGGACAAATCATCAATGATAAATGGAGTACAGGAAGTTTTGCCCATGTTTCCACCCTTCAAAGCGAATGGGACGGGAACAAGGATGGGTTTCGGGACGCACCCTTGAGCAAATCGGGTTCTTTTATGAATCGATGGGATTATCAGGGTAAAAAGTTTGAAACCAAATTTGGTGTAAATGGGTATTACGATCAGCGATTGGGAGGACAGCTTTATGGAACAGCCAACAGGTACAAAGCGGAAACAACCAATCAGCATGCAGAGTTTTTTGCGAAAACAGGATTTTTGTTTCCAAATAAGCCTTACCAGAGTTTGGGTATTGTTTACCAATTCAAATACCACCAATCCGACGGATTGTATGGTTTGAGAGATTTTGGCGGAAGAGAATTGCGTGGATATATCAATGCAATTTATGATGGGATCATCGGAACTACTGCACATAAATACAAAGTCGGAATTTCAGCTGTTGGCCAGGATTTACAGCAACACGTTGATTCGGTCGATTTTAACCGCAATGTGATTACTCCCGGTGCATTTCTTGAGTATACTTATACTGGAACGCGTTTGGTTTTAGTAGCAGGAATACGTGCAGACTATCAAACCGCTTTCAGTGATCAAAAAGAAAAGTTCCAGTTTTCACCGCGTGTTCATGCTAAATATACCCTGGACGAATTCACTGATCTTCGTGTTACGACCGGAAAATCATGGAGATTGCCCACTATCGTAATGGATAATTCTTCCTTACTGGCAACTTCAAAAGCATGGATTGTGAGCAGCAGTAATGAACAGGAAGAAGTTTGGAATTCGGGAATTTCAGTGATCCGGAGTATGAGATGGTGGAACCGCGCTGCAAGTATTTCTGCAGATTTCTACCATGCACGTTTCAATAAACAATTGATCATTGATCGTGAGCAATCAACGGATTCGATCTTTTTTGGGTTTCAGCGAAATGTTTCGAGAAGCAGCACATTTCAGACAGAATTAAGCTTTATGCCCTGGAAAGCAGTTACTTTCCGCTTGGCATATAAATTCCTGGAAGTGAAAGCTGATTATGCAGGAAGCTTGAGACAACAAGTCATGATTCCACAGCACAGAGGCTTGTTTAACGTGGCTTTTGCAAGCAGAAATAAGAAATGGGAAGTGGATGGTACGATTTCTGTATACAGTCCAATGCGTTTACCTGATGTTACTTTACCGGACGGATCGCGTTTAACGGATGAGAAGAGTAAAGCAGTACCGGTTGGATTGGCTCAGATCACACGTCATTTCAAACGCTGGGATGTGTATGTGGGAGGAGAGAACCTGTTTAACTTCAAACAGAAAAATCCGATAATCAGTTCTGAGAATCCGTATGATCCGACTTTCGATGCAACGAGGGTTTGGGCACAGTAATGGGAACGGTAGTTTACGCCGGATTTAGATATGAAATAAAAAGAAAAGTAGAGAAAAAGTAGTCTGAATGACGGACGAATAAAATTTAAAAGTTAAAGTAGAAATCATGAAAAATAGTTTGTTATTCTTTTTTGCACTGTTCGTTAGCAGTGTTGGATTTAGTCAAAAAACCAGCGGTAAAACAGAAACGGTAGTTATTATGACGAGCGCCGAATGTGGTGAATGTAAAGAGCGTATTGAAGGTTCTTTGAATTATACAAAAGGTATTAAATTCGCAGAATTAGATGTGGATTCACGAAAATTGACTGTTAAATTCAAAAATGATGTGATTTCGTTGGCTGAGATTAAAAAGCAGGTCTCACTCTTGGGTTACAATGCAGATGAAGTTCTTGCAGATCCGATTGCATTTGAAAAATTACCGGCTTGTTGCAAGCCAAACGGAATGGAACAAAAAGAACACGGCGGTCATTAATTGATCAAACGTTAAAAATTATTCCTCGTGTCCTTCGTGATCTTAGTGGCTTATTTCCCACAACGCTTACGCAGTAGCTCCAGCGAAGGCGCAAGGCACGAAGAGCCTTTAGGTTTAAAAGAGTAAAACAGATAACTT
>CAMPIU010000235.1 GCA_946886545.1 uncultured Flavobacteriales bacterium
GTATAATGCAACCGGTTTGTCAGTCGGCTACTAGACATATTCGCATTGAAACTAAAGTTATTTGAAGTCTGATCTTGAATGATTGCCCCAAAAATCCAACGGAACCGAAAACACAAAATCGTAGAGAGACAGAATAAGTAAAACCCGCGTTCAAACTCATATTAATAAAAGTCTTGTTTATCCGGATAACGAATTCAATACAAATCCGTTACTTTTTGTTAATCATATACACAGCAGCGATTCCTAACAGACCACCTGTGATGGTGTTTATTTCCAATTTTTCACCCAGAATAGCGAAAGAAAATATAGCTGCACTGAATGGTACAATGAAAATGAAACTACTGGCCTTTTCAGCTCCGATTTTAGAGGTGGCAAAAAAGTAAGTGGTCGTTGCCAAAGTGGTTGTAATGACACTTGAAAACAATACATTTCCCCAAAAATGAATATCCGTTGATTGAATTAACTTATTGATTTCGGTAAAGCTGCAAAAAGGAATGATACACAGCAAGGTAACGAAATACATCCACCAGGTGAATGCAAACGGAGAACCATATTTCGCAGATTTCGATGTAAATTTGCTCATAACGGACCAAATCAATGCGCTTAACAGAAAATACAAGTTGCCTGGTTTTGCAAAAATATCTTCATTTCCCCAAACCTTCAGGAGTATTAAACCGGCGATAATTCCAAATACTAAACCGATGGATTCGTTTCTTGTCGGTTTTTTCCAGTCGACCAGCATTCCGAGACCATATACAATAACAGGGTTTAATGTGGTAACTAAAATTCCACCTGCTCCCGGACTGCCGTTTTTAAGACCTGCCAAAAAGGTATAATTATAGGTTGCCATGAGTGTACCTGAGATAAGCAGAATTGGAATGCCTTTTTGGGATATTGTAAGTTTGGTTTTTAGAATTAGTAATAAAATAAGCAGACTGATAATGACAAAACTATACCTGAACAAACCCAGGTTTACCGGACTGCCGAAGGAAGCGAGAACTTTATTGGAGGGCCAGCTAACTCCCCAAACGACCATACTGATAATCATCGTAGCGGTAAGACCGGTACCTTTGTCAAATTTTGGCAAGTTTTTCTTTTTAGACGGCAAAAGTACACATTGGAACATTTGAATGTACAAGTTGAAAGCTAAAAAGTACTGAAATTAAAAAAAGCTTGATTAAATATGTTTTATACGCGTTTTTCGAAGCATTAGTTGATGCATAGCAATATAGACCAGAACAGCTGTACTTAGCCCGAAAATATTAGCGTCTAATTGCCAGGGTAACGCCCATTCAGACAAAATAAGAACAAGTGTTACACCTCCGCCGGTAATCATTGAAAACAATGCAGGTTGAGGAAAGCGCCTTTTCAAAAATAAAGCTGCCAGTACCGGCACAAATAATCCTGAAACCATAAAAGCATAAGCATATAGCATTAGAGAAATAACATTTTGCATTACCGACGCCAGCAGGATGGAGATAATTCCTATCAAAAGTGTTGTGATTTGAGAGATACGGACTACAGATGAATTGTTTAATTTCCAGCTTTTTGGAATAAGGTCTCCTACCACACTTCCCGATGCAGCCATTAAACAGCTGTCGGCAGTTGAAAGAACTGCTGAAAAATATGCTGCAATTACAATACCAGCGAATCCGACGGGTAATACTTGGTGAATAAGCATGGGCATTCCCATTTCACTGTCAATGTTAACGCCATCTGCAACAGGGATTATTCCTTTCTGAACAGCAATGTTTGCAAGCATTCCTAATATTACTCCTGTAAATGCCATAAAAGGCCATTCAAGGACACCTGCAATAAACCATGCTTTTTTTGCGGCCTTTTCATTTTTACAAGCGAAAATGCGTTGGTATAATGTCATTCCTACAAACCAGATTGGAATGATTGTGACACTCCAATTAATAATCTGGCTCCATGTGATATTTGTCAGGGACAGCATATCTTTGCTCAAATATGGCTTTATCCCTTCGTAACCTCCCAATGCTGACCATGAAAGTGGAATTGCAACTCCCATGAGCCCGATAAGAAGAATGATCCATTGAAAAGTATCCGTGTAAATAACTGCTTTCATTCCGCCCAACATGGTATAAAAAACAACAACCGTACCCATTACCCATAGCATTAATTCCCCGCTTACATCAGGAAGGATTGCTGCCGAAAGCTTGGAACCTGCCAATAATTGAGAACTTGTAAAACCACTATAGCCTATTATACAGATAATTGCTGCAACGAATGCGACTTTTTTGTTATAAAGAAAACCGAATACCTGAGGTAAAGTAAGAAAATGTCTGCCATGTGCCCGCTGCCAGTAGAACACTTTGGGGATTAGAATTGCTGCGCTTATCCAGGCACCGATAAGACCGGTAAAAAGCATCCAGGAACCTGAAAGCCCCATGGTGAAACCAATTCCTCCTAAACCGATTGAAAACCCACCTCCGACATCTGTGGCTACAACTGATAAACCAACATGGGTGCTGCTCATATTTCCTCCCCCGGCAAAATAATCACGCTCGTCCTTGTGTTTTCCGGAAAAATAGAACCCAACGGCCAACATGAGAAGAAAGTAAACAACGAAAATAATGATATCGATCCAAGCCATAAGTTTATGCATTTAATACTTCATCAGGGATAGCTTCCTCTGATTTGATGAATAAGGTACGTGTCGGGTATGCGAATTCGATTCCGCATTGTTCGAAAAGAGTGTAAATTTCAAGATAGATTTTTTCCTGTTTATCCATGTAGAATGAAAAATCTGTTGATAGCACATGATAAACAAATTCAAAATTTAAGCTTGAATCACCGAAATCTGAAAAATTACCCCGTTCATAATCTATTTCTGACTCTGATTCAATGATTGATTTGACCATTTTCGGGATCTGTTTTAATTGCTCGGAAGTAGTTTGGTAAGTTACACCGAGCTTGAAAACAATCCGGCGGCGTTCCAGGCGTTTGTAATTATGTACTCTGGAATTTGTAAGGTCGGTATTTGAACAGATCAGTTGTTCTCCGCCTAATGTTCTGATCCTTGTCGTTTTGATCCCTATTTGTTCGATAGTACCGGATTTATCATCAACAATAATAAAGTCACCGATTTCAAAAGGGCGGTCAAAGAAAATAACAAAATAGCTAAAAAGGTCTCCTAAAATGGCTTGAGCGGCTAAGGCTATGGCAATACCACCAATTCCTAATCCTGCTAACAATGTTGTCACATCATAGCCAAGATTGTCAAATAAAAAAAGAAAACCAATGAACCAGATTAGGATGTTTACAACGATAATTAATCCTTTGGCCTGTTCCATTTTTCCTTTTTCATCGCTTTTTTTCTTCACGAAGGCACTTACAAATCTTTTAAAAATACCGCTGATGATTCGTAAAACAAAAAAGGTGCAAATGATTAGATAGCCGGCATGTAGAACGGAACGTATTTTATCTGTAAAGTGAAGATAATATAATGCAAAGTAAGTACCACTTATGTATAGCAGGGGAATTACAAAACGTTCAATACTTTCAATAAGAACATCATCCCAGGTATTTACTGTTTTCAGTGAGTGGGCTTTGATTCTGCGAATGACTATTATACTGAATAATTTAACTGTAATAAGTATTCCCAGAGCGATACTTAGTGCAACCATCCAGGAATAAACACTGTTATATAAAAATCGGTAAGCTAAAAATTCATTCATACTTATCAATTGGATAATGAAGAGCTACTTTTTTTCGAATCTTCAAGTTCAAAACGCTTGTCTACATAATCGGAGTTCATTATTCGGAGAATTCCCATATAATTCATACTGAATTCAATCAAATTCCCTACTTTCAGGTTCCTCGGATTGGTTCCGAGATCCAGAACAATCATATCCGAACTTACTCCTACAATAGTGACATCCTTATAAACCGGTTCAATATTTGTTTCATCAATGTCTAATAATCCGATATCAACAATAGCACGAAAAGAGGAGGTTCCTAAAAGCATCTCATCAATTAAAAGTTCCTGCATTTGTAAATTTTTACCTAGTTCTCCATTTGGAACCATAGGTTTTTCACTCAACTCTATGATTTCAGCATATAATTTGAAAACATCCTGATGCATCTTTTTATGAGGATTGTTTTTATAGACGTCTGTTCCGAGGAATAACGTTTCTCCGACTCTGAAGTGGTTAATTCCGGATGGAAGCAACCCTTGCTCAATAAGAGGAATTGTTACGGAAGCCCCTCCTGAAATAAAGGGAATTATTTTGTTGAACATAGCTTCAATAAGCTGCTTGTATAGACAAAGCTGAATTAATTTATCCTGATTGGGAAGAACACCGGACATACATGTAAGATTCGTTCCGATGCCTACAATTTCAATATTCGGTAAATTGAACACAGCAGCGTAAAAGTCAATAAATTGTTCACGCATTACTCCCTCCCGTAATTCTCCCATTTCAATCATTATTACAACTTTGTGAAGTTTATCACGTAAAACAGCCTCTTCAGACAAGAGTTGAATAGTTTCCAATTCTGTATTAAAACTGATATCTGCAAACTCGATAATCCTTGAGATCATTCGCTTTGGGGGTGGTTTTATAAAAACGGTTTCAATTTCAGGAGCAATAGATTTGATGATTTTCAGATTTGTAATTCTACTATCACAAGCTTGCTGCAAGTTCAGTTCCTGAATAATGGCAGTTAGAAATTTTCGGTTTCCACAAAGTAACTTTACTACAACTGACCATTCAATATGGTGTTCATTAAACAGGCTGTTTAAATAGGCGAAGTTTGCCTTGAGTTTTTGTGTATTGAGTGTGATAAAGGCCATTCCTATTGTTTGATTAGTCTCATTTCAAGATACTTGTTTACAAAACCAACTTTTTCATACAATTGCAATGCGGGATTATCAGCCTCCACATGAAGGGCAATGCTTCCTGATGTTTGATCGATAGCAGTTTGTAATAGGTTTTTTCCTATTCCCATTCCCCGATAATCTTTATGAGTAGCAATATAAACCAGAATGTTTTCAGGAATGTAATCTTCCATCCCGGTAGCATTTATCACTACGGCACCAGTCAGCAAACTATTATAATAAGTTGCAATGATCATTCCGCCTTTATTATTCTCGTTAGACAAGGCGTAATTAATTGCTTTGAGAATATCTTGTGCAGTATCCCCATATTGGTCAAGATGCTGAAATAGAAAAGCGTTTAAATCATTCTTTTCTATTTCAGATGGTGGATGCTCAGGGGTATAAATAAGTTGTTCCATAAATATATATATTAGCATTACTCTGGAGGTAAATCCTCCATGAGTACATTTGTTATAGACGGCTTTGTCTGTATT
>CAMPIU010000236.1 GCA_946886545.1 uncultured Flavobacteriales bacterium
CATTCATACATAACACACTCATCATCGCTCCGGGAACACCATGTCCGGTGCAATCTGCCACAGCAACAAATTTCCAGGTATCTTCTCCGATCCGGATGTGTTTCACCCAATAAAAATCTCCTGCAACAATATCCTTCGGATGGTAAAAAACGTTCAGATTCGGAACGAGTTTTGAATAATAGGAACTGCTTGGTAGCAGGGCGTTTTGAATCCGTTTTGCATACAAAATACTACTGGTGATTTCTTCGTTTTTCTGTTCCAGTTCATTCCGCTGTTCAATAACTTCTTTTGTTCTCAGTTCAACTTCTGCTTCCAATTGAATATTCAGATTTTCCTTCAACTCGTTTGCTTCTGCAAGCACTGATATGGAAGCATCATTCATAAGTTTGAAACGCTGCAGGATCCCAAAGGTTAAAATGATCATTTCAACCGCAAAACCGATCTGTAAACCATTGTCAGCTAGAAAGCTGTTTGGAATCACCCCGAAATTACGAAGTACAAATGCAAATACCGAAACCTGCAAAATGGAGAACGCAATCAAATAGGATTTAGCGGTCCGTGAACCAGTTCTCAGAGTCACGATCAATGGGTAAATGATGAACAGATTTAATACCAGGGTTGTTGCATTGACGGTGATCGCCGAAATGTTCATGAATACGGTTCCGGGAACCAAACTGATACAAACATTACTGATCAAAATAACTTGAAGTGCTCTTACAATTGGCTTGATCTTAGGGGTATTGATCTGTAATTCGAGGTACCGGTAAGTGAAATTCAGGAAAAACAAAACTCCTAAAGATGCTAATACCGGATTTGCTCTGTTAGAAATGAAATATTGGTCTGTCCAGAGCCAGGTGGTTCCGAATCCCAGTAAAGACATTTGGAGTAGGGTGAAAGAGGCTCCGTATAAGGTGTAGATGTATGCAATTCGTTGACGAAACAGAATCCCAATTGCCAGGTTGAGAATGATAATGAAGATCATGACTCCGAAAAGCAAGCCATAGAAAACTTGTTTATTTCCATGTTTTACCTGGATATAGGAACCCTTTTCCAACGAACTTTGAAAGTAAAACTGCTCGCCGCCATTATTCACCCTAAACAAAAATCCGTTCGTACTATGCGGATCTAATTTTAAGGGGAAAATTAATTCCCGGTTTCCATTGTAACGCCATGCAAAAGGCCGTTGATCTCCACCTTTTGATACCGGGATAAAAATGCTCTTCCCAATCCGTTTATAAACATCAACTTCATCGATGATAGGATTACTCAGTTTGAGCATGCGGATAAGTCGTGAGTCGGATAGGTTTTTAGTCTCAAAATAAAACCATACATCTTTAGTTTCAAAACCTAGGTTCACCATTCTGGAATTGATCGGTTTAAACTCTTCCAGATGAGATTTTACTGACTGGATCGTGGATTGACCGTCCGGAGCAACAAAGTACCTCAATTGATCGCCTTCTAACTTCAGAAAGTCATCATGCTGAGTGATTGACACCTGCGGGCTCGATGTAAAATGAATGATAGAAAAAAGAAGTAGAACTAAGTAATTTTTCACAATGCTGGTTTAGTGCAAACGTTTCAGTAAAATAAGTACGCAACTACCAAGTAAATGGTTTTACGATAAATATAAAAATATTTCAAATAGTAATTTGGTTGATTTTGAATCAGTTGTCCAAGAGCTCATCTTCGTCATCTTTGTCGTGCCTAAATGGATTTACAAAAAATGAAAACCCGGTGATAGCCAAACCTGCGATTAAAATGTAGGTGGAATAGTGCAGCCGCATGGTCTGTGTCACGAAACCGATAAATAACACTAGTGATCCGATCCAGAATAAGAGGTTAAAGTCTTCCCATTTATCTTCGGGAAGAAAGCGAAATTGCAGAAGACTTAAAATTAGTCCGGCACCTCCGAAAACATAGAAACCAATCCGCACAGCGCTTGGAGCGCCGAAAGTATGATGTGTGTAAAGTAAAATAGCACAAAGCATTCCCAAGAGATAACAAATCGTGGAAATTGTCTTTATTTGTTTAGCTAACATGCTTTATATTTCAGAAGTTTCGTAAAAGGTACAAATATCTTCGCAAAAAGAATCAAGTCTTGAATGAGTACCTTCCGTGAAAATGATTTTTTGACATTTCGGTAAGCTCTCGGCAATTCTTTTGATGGATTGAAGGGTGATGGGATTTGTGCAAAGTGTTTCTGCCTGATCAATGATGATGAGACTCAGCTGGTTGACGTGAATTCCGTTCTGATTATATAATTCCAAAAGTCTTTTCGGATTCCCGATTATGATCTCTGCTCCTTCAAAAATTGCATTGCGCTGTTCAATGATTTTTCCTTTGTCATCGGCAATTTCAATCGTTACATCCGTGCGTTTCATTAGGCGATGAAAAGATTGTACTTTTTCCCTGGCACTTTCCCAGTTTGGAGTGATCCAAATAACACGGGGAGAGCCTTCGAGCATTTCGGGAGCTCTCATAAAAGAGATGAAATGAAGTCCGTCGATTATTTCCTGATCGAAGGGAGTGAAAATTAGCTGGTTTTTTCCTTGCTTGGATAGTTTGATTAACTTTTGCTGTCTTTCAGTGTAACCCTCTTGGCCTGACTCAGTAAGTACCTTTTCCAGTCGATTGTCTAATTCTTCAAACTTCATGTTGCAAAATAAGACAATTTATTTTGTTTTCGGGCGGGTTAATGTAAAGACTCCTTCGTTTATTTTGTAATCCCAAGCTGTTAAGGTTTTAAATAACTGAACATATCTGAGAAACAATACGGATCTGCGATTGGATGACTGATCGTTTTCAGACACCGGAACGAATTCAATGCTTTGGCAATAAGGTGTTTGTGTGATGAAATCCAGTAGAATTGAAATGACGGTAGCCATTACTTTGTAAACATCTCCGGTATTCATCGTTTGGTATTCATCCTGATCGTAGCTCTTTAGGCTTAAATCAACGATGTAATTCATAATGTGATTGTTTTTTTGGACGAACTGGACGCTGTATTTATCACCATGGGAATTAACAAAGCTGTATTCACGAATTCCTATGAATGCAGGTCTTTGAAATGGATATGGTGTAGCAAGCGTAACATGACGGTTCATAAGATGAAAGTACTAATTTTCAAAAGAATACCGGATTGTTCGATATAAAAAAAACCTGATCCCGTATGTACGGGATCAGGTTTTCCTATATATTAAGTTGAATCTTAAATTAATAAACCACTACTCTGTGAGTAGATTTAGCAGCTCCCTGAACAGCAGACAAGATGTAACATCCTTTTGCAACATTCATAGGAATATTTACCGTTTGAACTCCTGAAGAAGCAGGAACCTCAGTAGTTGAGATAAGAGCACCTTTCAAATCCGTTACGATCAATTTCATTCCAATTTCCGTGTTCGGAACTTCAACTGATAAATCAGATCCTGTTGCTACAGGATTCGGAGCAATTGAGATGGATGATAACATTCCGTTATCTTCAATTCCTAGTGTTCCTGAAACATTGAAGTTATCAAAATAGAAATTAGAAGAGAAGTCAGAAGAAATAAATTCGAATTTGAATTTTGTTTTGTTATCAGCAGCTGTTGGAGTGTGTGTGAAACTTACTGTTTTCCAGTCCAGGTCATTGTCCGGAACGAAGTCTGTATTTCCTACATATCCTGCAGTTACCAAAGCAGCACCTGAAATAGATGTTTTTTGGATCCATGTTTTACCACAGTCTCTTGAATAATAAACAACCAATTTTTCAGTAATGTCTGTAGTGGAAGTTGCCTTTGTACCGTAAGCGTAATCAAATGAGATAGTAACATTTGAAGTGCTTCTTAAATCAAGAGCAGGAGAGATCAGATAATCTTTGGAGTTTCCAAGACGATCGTAATAATACCAATCTTCTGTAAACATTTGAGCTCCTGAAACATCTTTGAAGTTGTTTAATTTGAAACATGCTGAATTTCCTCTTCCACCGGATGTTACACGATTAAATGAAGCGTGATTTTCCTCAGGGTTGTGAGTAATCCAGAAGTTTCCGTTTTGATTGAAATCTTCTACTCTCGGACCAACGTATTCAGCCCACTCACCTTGAATATAAACCATGTGGTTAATTGTCTTCGTGTTTGAACCTGCAGAATTGGAAACAGTTAAAGTTACATCATACCATCCCGGAGCAGCGTAAGTTACCGTTGGGTTCTGGTTTGTTGAAGTTGCCGGGCTTCCACCTGGAAAACTCCATGACCACGAAGTTATTCCTGCCTTCCACGAAGCATCTTTAAATTCAATCGGATTATTTACACAAGCAGTTATTCCATTTGCATTCGGGCCTGAGTTACCAAGAGCACCATTCGCATCTACATAAAAGTCAGCAAGAGGAACACATGTAACCGGAGTCAAAGTGCTGGTTCCTGTTTCTTCCAGGTTGTCAGCTGTGTATAAGTTATTGCGACCACTTGTTTCCTGATCCAATACATTGTTCATGAAGTTCGATTGTCCTTTAGTAAACATTACGGAACAATATGAATAATCCATGAAGTTTTGAGCGTTGTCTACCGGATCATAAGATCCCCAATATGAATCTAATGTAAGAGTGTCATTACAAGAGTTCATAGCAAGATTACAAGAAGTCATACCAATACAATTCGGAGTATCACGGATATCGTCATCCTGGTTACAGCTTGCAGCATTTCCCGGATCGTTGTCGTTCCCCCAAGTGTGTGCCAATCCAAGGTAGTGACCGATCTCGTGAGTTAAAGCTCGTGAATTATTTGTAGAACTAGGAGCAAGGCTACCAACGTAATCATGAAGGATAATAATACCATCTCTGAAGAAACCGGTTCCTGTTACACCTGTTGGGTAATAAGCGTAACCCGCAACACCTGAAGATCCGATAGTTTTAGTCAACCAAACATTTAAATATTTGTCTCTGTCCCATTGGTGTAATTTGGAATAATCGTCCCCCTGGGTGGTGTTGTGATCGTAAATATGCTCAATACCGTTTGTGCAATTTCCCCAAGGGTCTAATGTTGCTAAACGGAATTCGAGATAAGAATCCCCGATAATTGTATCGAATGGGCTTATAACTACACTTGTATCAGCATTTAATTTACGGTAATCCTCATTAAGGATGTCCATTTGATCATAGATATTCTGATCGGAAACGTTTTCAGTACCATATTCATGAACAATATGGAAAACAATTGGAATGACACGTACCGTTGTGGATTTTCCATTAATAATACGGTTTTCCTGGTATCGGTTTACTAATTTTCTGTAGTCTTCCTCCAAACCTGGATTCTCGGCATACAATTT
>CAMPIU010000237.1 GCA_946886545.1 uncultured Flavobacteriales bacterium
TCAACTTCTTTTCACAACACGTCAGTCGTTTTCAGCCACGTGTAAATAAATGGATCAGTTTATTTCATGTCCTGTTTAAAATCGTTTTGTTTGCTTTACTTTCTCCGTTTAAAGTGACTTATTTTAGAAAATTGAAAGCATATTTATATACACTCCCGAAAGTGTTTAATCCTCCAAAAGGTATTGCTTGATGAAAAAGAAAGTTATAATAACCGGAGCAACCGGATTTGTGGGAAAGCATTTAATGAAATTCCTTGATTCGACGAATTATGAATACACATTATTAACCAGGAATCCGGATAAATTGGTTGGTGAATCCCAGCGTTTCCATGTAGTTTTCGGTGATTTGAATGATTTGGATTCACTGAAAAACGCGTTTAGCGGACAGGATATTCTCATTAATCTTGCAGCTGAAGTAAGAAACCCGGATTTATTGGAACAAACCAATATTACAGGCACGAATAACCTGATTGAGGCACTTAAGTCAGCCAATATAAAGAAAGTCATTCACTTGAGCAGTGTAGGAGTTGTTGGTAAAGTATTTAGTGCCAATCCGTTTGTAGTAAATGAATCCGAAATGCCAACGCCTCAAAATAAATACGAGGAAACCAAGTTAAAATCGGAAGAGATTTTATTGGCTCAAAAAGAAAGTTTTGAGCTGGTGGTTCTTCGCCCCACAAATGTTTTTGGGGAAATGCATCCGTTCAATGCGCTGAATAATTTATTGAATCATGTGCAGGCAGGAAAAATAATGGTTTACACAAAGCAAGCCAGGGTAAATTATCTGTATGTTGGAGATTTATGTAAAGTGATTGGTTGGTTTTTGGAGCATGAGGGACACCCGGGTGTTTACCAGGTAGGTAGTGCAATGCCTCTTGTGGCGTTTTATGATCAAATTGAGAAAAAGCTGAATTTGCATGGAAAAAGATTGGTGTTTCCAAATTCAATTGTGAAATGCTCGGAATTCATGGGGATTCGCAAGCTGCGAGCCATTTCAAACCAGGTTGTCTATGACGATTCGAAGCTAAAGAACCTGATTGGCAGTTATCATTTTGGAATAGATAAAGGATTAGATTTAACAATTGACTATTTTCGTAAAAACGGTTTATTAAAATGAAGATTTGTTTTTTCGCAGATAGTGAAAGTATTCATACAATCAGGTGGTGCAATTATTTCAAATCGCAGGGTCATGATGTACATCTGATTACTTTAAAATCAGCTTTGATCGATGGTATTCAGGTCTATCCGTTAGAGTTGGCAGGAATCAAAACTTCCGGGGGAAATTGGAAAACACTCTTTAAATACCGGAAAGTGAAAAAATTGCTGAAACAAATCAACCCGGATATATTTCATTCTCTATATGCTACAAGTTATGGGATAACGGGCGCTCTTTGCTCTTTTCATCCTTACGTGATCACGGGCCTTGGTACGGATATCCTCATAAGCCCGAAACAATCAAAAATTTATCGTATTTTGCTTAGGTATGCCTTTAAGCGAGCAGATAAAATTACAGTGGTTGCGGATCACATGAGAGCTTCAGCAATTGAATTGGGTGCTAAGCCTGAAAATGTACTTGCTATTCCCATGGGAGTTGATCAAACTATCTTTAATTCCAATGAGCGGATTCTGCCTGAAAATCAATTTTCAGTGGTCAGTACCCGGAATTTTGAACCGATCTACAACATTCCGCATTTGCTCAAAGCCATTAAATTAGTGGTGACAGAAATTCCGGATATTCATGTAAGCCTTCTGGGAGCCGGAAGCTTGAAAGAGGAATTGGTTCAGATGAGCAAAGTCTTAGGGATTGAAAACCATGTAACTTTTGTGGGAAAGAAAACGCAGCCTGAAATGGCGAAAATCTTAAATCAGAGTCATGTGTTCGTAAGCCTTTCTTTGTCCGATGGGAATAATATTTCCCTGAATGAAGGAATGGCTTGTGGTACATTCAATATTGTAACGGATATCCCTGCCAACCGACAATGGATTGAAGACGGGAAAAACGGATTTTTAATCCCGGTGGATGACGTTGATTTGCTGGCAGAAAAACTGATCGAAACAAGAAACAGGTTTGATGAATTAAGTAAACAAGCTGCACCGATTAATGAACAGTTATTACAGCAAAACGGAATTTGGCAGAATAATATGAAACGGATGGAGGATCTTTATCATCAATTGAGCAGATCATGAAAAAAATAGGAATTATTGGAGCTGGCGGGCATGCCCGCGTTATTGCGGATGCATTGTCTCATTCCGATGAATATCTCCTGACTGGCTTTTTTGATGATTCAATTGCCGTTGGTGAAGTTGTTTTTGGAGAGATCAAAGTATTGGGAACATTAGAAGACTTTACTTCGAAACGAATTCAATTGGATGCCTGCATTATTGGGATCGGGGATAATGGGATAAGAAGAAAATTAGTGAGCGAAACCACTGGCGTTTCATGGGCTACAATCATTCATCCAAAGGCAATTATTGCAACAAATGTGGTTATTGGTCAAGGAGCGGTGATATTGGCCGGAGCAGTGATCAATTCGAACTCCGAAATCGGAAGGCACTCGATTATTAATTCCAATGTAGTAGTAGATCATGATTGCCGGGTTGGTGAATTTTCTCATTTGGCGATCGGCACCTTACTTGGAAGCAACTCAATTGTTTCAGAGTTCGTTAAAACCCAAATCGGACAAGTAATTCCGGTTTTTTCAACAATTTGATGAAAGCAAAAATTCAAATAGAACAAGTTTATGAGTACTTACTTGCAGCAACATTAGCTTGTTTTTGCTTTGCACCCAAGTCAATCAGCATTTTTGCCGGTTTATTGATCGTATTCACAGCTATTCAGGTCGTTCGAAAGACGATGACGTTTGTCTTTTCACCTGTTTTATTGACTTTTGTTTTACTTTATTTAGCTTACGCCGTTGGAATTCTTTTCACGGATCACATCGGGGATGCACTTGGGTATTTGGAGAAAAAATTGGTTTTGGTACTTTTCCCGCTTTTATTTTCCTTTCGCTTTCAAAGGCAGTTGGATCTGAAACCAATTACCCTCGGATTAGTAATCGGAACAAGTATACTAACCATTTTGTCCGTTTTTCATGGTATTGATGTTTACTATTTAACTCAAGATTTCAATAATAGCTTTGGAAGTACCAGTTATTCATACATCCATCACCCGACCTACTTTGCGGCAATGGCAACAATTACTTTGTTAATGGTTCGTGAAGGAGTTCGGAATAAATGGAAAGGATTTAATTATTGGACACTCGGCGCCTATTTCATGTTGACTTGTGCTAATTTATTGTTCTGTTTTTCGTTTGCTTCTTTGCTTTTCTTCTTCTTCCTGATTACGGTAATACTTATCGTTTATTTCTATAGAAGACTTCCAAGAATTTTATTTCTGGTTGTGGTAGTTCTTCTTCCTATTATACCGGTTGCGGCATATTATGGAAATATACATGTGCAGATAGAGGTTGACAGTGCAAAAAATGATTTATCCGCTTACGTCCAAGATCCGGATTTGATTTTTGAAAAAGTAAGGACGAATCCTTCGGGAAATCAAACGAGGTTATTGATGTGGACTGTTTCAACACAGGAGTTTTTAGAACACCCGATGGGATCCGGCACTGCGAATTTTGACGATAAGCTTGGAAAAAGATTACGGGATAAAGGTCTGGAAGATTATGCTGAATTCAAATACAATCCACACAATCAATTTCTCCAGGTTGCTGTTGAAATCGGTGTTATGGGCTTATTGATCTTTCTTTCAATCTTTGTTTGTTATTTCAAAATGGCCCAAAAGTATCAATTTAGTTTGCTGTTTTGGTTAACATTAAACCTGGCGTTCAATTGTCTTTTTGAATCGATGTTCCAACGTCAAAGTGGAATTGTGTTTTATGTCTTGCTTTTCTGCTTATTTACTGTTTATCTCCAAAACCGGAAATATCCTTCCCGAAGCAAACCGGTTCATTCCGCTTATTAGAAATTCCGGAGGAGTTTTCTTTCTCCTAAAAGCCCGGAATAGTTGTAAAAGTACACAACAGGAATTCGGCATTTGGCTCTGCTGCGGTGGACGTAATTCGTGATTAATTTGATTTATCGCCAAAAAACTGTTCACAACTTACAATAAAATTGTTGTAGAATTGGTTTTACCTGTTATTTTTGTACAAACGCTTATTGGATGACGTCTGAGTTGAAATCTTTAATTGAACAAATTGGCGCGAAATCTCGTCAGTTACACCAATCGTTGGTGACTGAGAGAGAACGCGTTCGTTCTATGACAGATGAAATTAACCGTCTTAATACTGAAATTTCTGATTATCAAAACCAGAAAAAAGCAATGGAGGAAGAACTTCAAAGCTTGAAATCAGAATTGAGCCAAACGCGTGAACAAGTTCAGGTACATCCTGTTTCGACCAATGGGGTTGAAATTGATGTACTTGTGAAAGAGATTGATTTCTGCATTCAACAATTAAAAATAGCGAATGAGTAAGGTGTCTTTGAAAGTAGTGGTTGCTGGCCGCACGTATCCTTTAACTGTCCAGGAGTCGGAAGTGGAAAAGGTGCAACGTGCTGCCGAAGATATTAATAAAGCAATTAAACAACTTCAGGATAATTTTGCTGTTCGCGACATGCAAGACTTATTGGCGATGACCGCCTTACAATTGTCTACTAGAGGAGGAAAAGCGCCGGTTACCGGTACCGCTCCCCAAGCTGATTTCTCTGAAGCAACCGCTGCATTGAAAGCACTTTCTGATGATTTGGATGCATTGAATTAATTGCTTTATAGCAGGTCTTTTTCTCACTTGTTTACGTAACATCTCCGTAAGCAGTGGGATTTTTTTATTTAAGAAACTATGGTAAATGTAATTATTGGAGCATTGATCGGGTTGATTGGAGGTGGTGTAGCTACTTTCATTATCCAAAATACAATGCTCAAGAAAAGGAAAGAACAAATCTTGAAAGAAGCTGATCTGGAAGGTGAAGCAATGAAAAAAGATAAAATTCTTCAGGCAAAGGAACGCTTCCTGAAACTAAAAGAAGAGCATGAGGAGAACGTAAAAGAACGTGAAAGACGCATGCAGTCGAACGAGGACAGGGTAAAAAGTAAAGAAAAAGCACTCACTCAAAAAATCGAAGAGGTTTCCAGAAAAGAAAAAGATACGGAACGTTTACAGGCTGAACTGGCAACTAAAGTTGAAGCAAATGAGATTCGTCATCAGGAGTTAGATAAAATGCACCAAAAGCGTGTTGCTGAACTAACAAAGATTACGGGAATGTCTATTG
>CAMPIU010000238.1 GCA_946886545.1 uncultured Flavobacteriales bacterium
CATAACAGGCAAAATAATCCAGTTTTAATCTTCTCAGGAATAAAAAAAGTGAAATGAATCCGATCATTCCATAAAAAATCATTCCCGCATGAAGCCAAAGTAAATAGGGCCAGCTGTATCCATCCGTGTCTTCCCCGACAGCATTTGCATGAGCATGGCCGATTAAGAAAAAAGGAGTGAGACATTGAGCAGTACCGGTAAAATATTTATCAAAACGTTTTCCGTCTTTGCCATTTGATAAATTATCCTCAAAACCTGCATCCGGATATTTTTTTCCAATACTGTCGTTAAACTCAAAATGGTTTCCTTCGTAAATAAACCATTCAGGTAAAAATGCATAGTAACCGGCTCCATCGGAATAAATAGCTGTTGCTTCTTTTACATTCACATTGGTCCATCCGTAGCGTCGGTCTGTTTTAGTTCCGAATAAATAAGTTAATGAAAGAAACAAAAGAAAAATCATCCATTTCTTGGCAAGTACTTTTTCCAAGCTCTGCTTCATGAACGATAGGCTTTTTGGATTAAAAAGTAATCAAGAATTACCAGGGCAGCCATGGCTTCCACGATCGGAACTGCTCTTGGAACAACGCAAGGATCGTGTCTTCCTTTTCCACTTAGAGAAACGGATTCAAAAGATTCATTGATCGTTTGCTGATCTTTCATAATTGTTGCCACCGGTTTAAAAGCTACCCTGAAATCAATCGGCATGCCGTTTGATATTCCGCCCTGAATTCCTCCTGAACGATTGGTCTTTGTTTTTCCGTCTGTCGTAAACAAATCATTGTGTTCGGAACCGCGCATCGAAACAGCATCGAAACCCGAGCCGATCTCAAATCCTTTTACTGCATTGATTGAAAGCATTGCTTTTCCCAATTCCGCATGTAATTTATCAAAAACAGGTTCTCCAAGGCCTGCAGGTACTCCTTCAATAACACAACGAATCCCTCCGCCTATTGTATCTCCTTCTTTTCTCACTTCCCGGATCAATCCTTCCATTTGTTCTGCAAGTTCTAACGAAGGAACGCGCACAAGTGTTGATTCACTGATTTCCTTTAACTCAGGACTCCATTCTCCGGTCCATTTAAGTGATCCGATCTGATCCACAAATGCGTCAATTCGTATTCCCTGTTGGACCAAAATCTGTTTTGCAATTGATCCTGCAACAACTCGTGAAACAGTTTCTCTTGCTGAAGAACGCCCGCCTCCCCGGTGATCCCGGATACCGTATTTTTGCTGGTAGGTAAAATCGGCGTGTGAAGGCCTGAATGCCTGCTCCATTTCATCGTAATCTTTCGGTTTTTGATCTTCATTGTGAATCAAAAAACCAATGGGCGTACCTAAGGTTTTTCCCTCAAAGATTCCCGATAAAAACTGAACCTGGTCTGATTCCTTTCGTTGGGTTACAATAGCAGATTGTCCTGGTTTTCTGCGGTCCAAATCTTTTTGCATGGCTTCAATATCAATTGAAAAACCCGCCGGAATCCCTTCCAGGACACCCCCCATAGCTTTACCATGTGATTCCCCGAAAGTGCTTAAACGAACTAAAATTCCAAAACTTGAACCTGCCATATATTAGTGTTCCATTGATCCTTCCAAAAATAATCAATTCGAGACACAACGGGATCAAATAAGGTTTTCATTTTGAAAAACAAATACCCGAAATGGATTTAACTTTCGTTTTGAAACAACTCAATAAGACAAGTTTGATACCTTGTAATAGTAGATTACTCTTGAAAATTCAATTTTAAATCGATCCTGGCAAGACTATTGAACCTTTTTGAACATAACTCAAAAAACACTGAAGTCATGAAAAATTTAAGTAATTATTCTGCTCTTATTCTAGCGCTTTGTTTTTCATTGTGTACAATGAGAAATGATCTATTTGCCAAACAGGACCAACGTCCTTATTCCTTACAAAAACATGCTGTGAAGAAGAATAAGTACTATTACTATCCCAGACAAAACGTTTATTACGACCCGGTGAACAGTGTTTATTTTGTTTGGGAGCAAACTTATTGGAAACCGATACCCCATTTACCCGGAAGGTATGTGTCCATAAGCTATTCCAATTCTCCAAGATTTGAATTGTGGCTGGCTTCAACACATCCTTATTATTACAACCAGGAGCATCGAAGAACATATTATGAATATCGAGTTGCCAGCCCGGCACGGGCAGCAACAGTTCGTGTCGAAAGCAGACCCAAACCAAATGTCAGTTTTCACTTGGAAATTAATTCCGCACCTCAGCCTGTTTATGTCGAAGAACGTTACGTAATTGTAAAGGAACGACATGACAACGGACATCATCATGGTCACCATCCTGGCCACGGTCATGGTAAGAAACACGGAAAAGGACACAGACATTAAAAAAACGTAGGGGTGGAAAATTTTCCACCCCTACGTTTTTTTTTAATTACATATTGTTTCTTCGGTTGTCTTCAGGATTTCTCTTACTTCCTCAAGCGTCGGGGCTTCAGCATAAGTTCTCAGAACCGGCTCTGTTCCCGATGCCCGGATCATCATCCAGCGGTTATCGTCAAAGAAGAATTTCCATCCGTCAATAGTCCCTACCTCTTTTACGGTATATTTTCCAAATGACTGGTATTCATTGTTACTGCATTTTGCAACAATCGCCTGCTTCATGTCTTCGGTGATATGTAAATCGTTGCGTTCAAACTTAAATGCACCTACAATTGCATAAACCTCATCTATCAATTGATCTAATGTTTTACCTGATTTCGCCATGTATTCCCAAATGATCAATCCCATCCAGATTCCATCACGCTCAGGAATATGACCTTTAACAGCGATTCCACCGGATTCTTCTCCACCGATCAGAACATCTTCATCCACCATGATCCCGGCAATGTATTTGAACCCGATCTTTACCACCTGGTATTCCAAACCGTAATGCTCAGCAAGTGTTTTTACACGTGGAGTCGTACTGAAAGCGGTAACCACTTTACCCGTCATTCCTTTGTTCGTTACCAAATAATGCAGCAACAATAAAATAATGTGGTGGGAATCGATAAATTCACCTTTCCCGTTGTACAAACCAATCCGGTCTGCGTCTCCGTCAGTTGCAAGAGCGCAATGGATATTTCCTTTTGCCAGAATATATTGTTCCAACTCTTTCAAATTCTTTTGGATCGGTTCAGGGGCCTGACCATGGAATGAAGGATTGTAATCGCAATGCAGCAATTGAACATCTGGTAAAATGCGTCTGATTACGTTTTGACCCGCTCCATACATCGCATCATAAACCAGATTCAAACCTGATTTACGAATCGCTTCCAGATCAAAGTTTTTCTCAATATGCTGAACGTATCGTGTTTCAAAATCCACGATTTGCAATTTCCCGCTTTTCTCAAAACTGTTCAAATCCACAGCCGCATAGTCAAATGGAAGTGAATCCGGAATAATGTCTTCAATTTCCTGAACCAATTCAGGAGTTAAAGGTCCGCCGTAATGTGCTTTTAATTTATAGCCGTTGTAAGACGGAGGATTATGACTTGCCGTTAGGATCACCCCCAAGCCACAGTCTAATTGATTTGCAGCCAAAGAAATCATCGGTGTAGATACAAATCCTCTCGATAACAACACTTCAATTCCTTCATGTAAAAGCACTTTGGCAACCGTTTCTGCAAAAAGTTCACCTGCAAACCTGCAATCATGTCCCAATGCAATTTTCGAATTCCAGTCAGACTTCTTTAACCATTGTGCAGTGGCATAAGCCACCCGCGCGACGTTCTCTACTGTAAATTCATCTGCGATGATTGCTCTCCAACCATCTGTTCCAAATTTTATTTTTGTTGCCAAATCTCTTTTGTTTTATGCGCCTCCGCTAAAGCTTTTTGCGCAAATGTTGGGTTCAAATATAGTGAATGCGATGTTTCGAACGAGAAAAACTCCTGTTAGAATTCGATTAAATAATCACTAAATCGATTATTCTTTGGTCCAGATTCGTGTATTCAGATTCAGATCCTCAATAATATCTGTCATTGATTTCAACATGGTAATAATGATCTTGTAATCTTCTTCCTTTAGTAAACTGCCGAAAACAGACGGTTCAAATAAATCCATATTATTGAAAACTGCAATGTAGACCAAGTTATTACGGAAGGAAATTGAGATCCTGAAATTCAGTTTTCTGCTCATCTCAAGCAAACGTTCCATCATGGAAGGACTGAGAATATACCTGCATTCCTGTTCATCTGTACTGTAAACTGCAAATTTCTTTTCAAACTCCGGATTTTCAAGCTTCACCAGGTTTCCGTCCCTGCTTGGGTTCCATTGCTGGAATTTCCTGCCCAATTTCCCCAGGTAGCGCTCCATGAAATCCATATCGATCATCGTTTCTCCATGGAAGTTTTTATGAAAATCACTCACGAAAAACATTCCTTTGAAAATCGTATGCCAATGCTCTTGTCTCCGCCCGTTTTTATCTGTTGTAACGGTTTTGTACTCTGTATGGATTTCTCCGAAGGAAAAGTCTGTCAGATCGAATTTTCCTGAAATCGTATCTTCTGCTTTGTAGCGATCATAACGCTGGGTAAAGATCTTACTTTCGGCGTATTTATCCATTAACCCCAGGGTTGGATTATAACTCAGACGTTCATCTACAAATTTCACCACTGCCGGAATGACTTTGCCTTTGAACTGCTCTTTGAAGTACTTGTAAAAACGGCTGTAAATTACTCCCAGAAAAATGGCGGAACCGACTAAGATTACACCGGCAACAATCAGCGCTGCAACCATTGAATCCGGGTTCATGAGATAGATTACCAAAGGAATCACTATAAAAAGAGCCAAACAGATAAAAAAAACCTTCCGGAACTTTCTGGTAAATTCTTTTCTTTCAGATTCCAGAACTCCTAAATCTCCGGCAATCATATCCGACTGGAGCTGTGCAAAATTGATCTCCATGATTTAGTCGTTAAATTTCAGGTATTCTTTCTTATTCATTTTGTTTCTTTTCGCAATAACGGAAGAAGGAAACTGAAGTACGGCATTATTGAAGATCTCAATCGACATATTATAGGTTCTTCTGGAAGCTGCCAACTGTTCTTCCATTTCATTCATACTTCTCTGAAGCATCATAAATTGGTCGCTTGCTTTTAAATCCGGATAAGCTTCGGCTTTAATCAAAAACTGACTGAATTGATTCTGTAATTCGTGATTACTTTTGGCAAGTGCTTCAGTATCTCTCGAACCGGATCTTAAAGCAGTCAATTTTTCAAGCAATTCCTTTTCATGAGTCATATAACCACTTACACAA
>CAMPIU010000239.1 GCA_946886545.1 uncultured Flavobacteriales bacterium
ACTTGGGATTTTTACTCGCTGGTCTGCAAGTGTCTTGTTCGCTGTCCTGATTCCAATCACCATTACCATTCAATTGGGAAATGGGGTTATGCATGGTCCGCTTTGGAAAAACATAGCACTTTTCGGAGCTCTACTCTTTTTCATTATCAACAATCCGAAAGCTTATAGTATTTATAACAAATAACATTCAAAAACATGAAAATAGTTATCATAACGCTTACTCTTTTACTTTCTATTACGAACGTACAAGACGTGCAAGCCCAATCTCCGGAAGCCATTCGGAAAATCGAACAATCCATTTCCAAGAAGGGGAAATATGCCTTATTGGTGATGAAAGCCCAACATTTAAAAGCAGGTATTTTGACAGGTCAAAATTTCAAAAGAAAAAGTCAGAAAACAGACTTTCAGATTATTGTTTGCGGAGAGGTATTAAAAGAGATTTCCAAAGATGAAAAACTCCAACAACTTGTCAAACAAGCAATCAAAGAAGAGGGATTAAAAATACTTTCTTGTGGTCTATCAATCGAGCAATTATCAATCGACAAAAGCTTATTACCAAGTGAAATGCCCATAACGGAAAACGGGCTAATCTACTTGTTTGGATTACAGGAAAAAGGATATAAAACAATCGCACTTTAAACCAATAAGATGAAGAACATACTAGTAATAACAAGCCTGACATTCCTCTCTTGGGGATGTCAGGAAAATAGTAAGAAGATGAATCAGGTTGAAACCATTTCCATTCTGCAAACAGCAGACATTCATGCTTACTTGAATCAGCATGATGAACTTTTTGTAGAGAAGGGACAAATTGTTTTTCGAAAAACAGGAGGACTCGCACATATCAAAACCCTGGTAAACAGTGTCAAAGCTAAAAATCCGGAGGGTACTTTGTTCATCGATGGAGGCGACCTCATCCAGGGAAGTGGTGAGAGTGTATTATCTCAGGGACAATTGTTCCCCTCTATTATACGGGCAATGAATTATGATTTACTTATCCCGGGCAACTGGGAAGTGGTTTATGGAAAAAAAATCATGTTGGACGTAATGAAACAATACAAAACTCAGGTAATTGCAGCCAACATGTTTGATGACAACAGCAAAAAGTCCCTTTTTTCACCTTATTGGATTACCAGCAAAAAAGGAGTTAAAATTGGGTTCATTGCCTATAATGACCCTGAAATTCCGGAACGCCAAAACCCCGGATACAGCAAAGGAATTGAATTCACACAAGTGGAAAAAAATCTCGAAAAACTGGTAAGGAAACTGAAAGAAGATGAAAAAGTAGACATTCTCTTTTTGGTAACCCATTTGGGGATTTCAAAGCAGGTTCTATTGGCTGATAATCCTGCGGTGAGGGGAGTGGATTTCATTCTAGGAAACGATACCCATGAGCGAATCAGAAAGCCCATTGAGGGGAAATACAGTAAAGTAGTTGAACCGGGAGCTTTTGGGAGCTTCGTCGGGAAATTGGATATGAAGGTCAAAAATCGGAAGATAATCAGTTACAAATACGATTTACTCGAAGTAACAGCCGAAAAGTACAAAGCAAATAAACAGGTTCAACAACTCATTAACAAAGCGATTTCACCTTATCAGAAGGAAATGAAACAAGTTCTTGGTTATACATCTCAACCATTGTACCGTTATCTGGTTGTTGAAAATCCTATGGACAATTTCATCACAGATGCTCTTCTTTGGAAAACCAAAGCAGATTTCGCGACCTCCAACGGATTCAGGTTTGGAGTTCCCATTATTCCGGATGCAACAGGAGTAAAGGCTATTACCAAAGCAGATTTATGGCGGATGCTCCCTGTTGATGAACACATGAAAATCGGAAAGGTAACCGGGCTTCAAATTAAAATTTGGTTGGAAAAAGAAATCAACAACGTTTTTGCAAAAGATCCCGGAGAAAGGTTTGGAGGTTGGCTGGTTCGATTTTCAGGGATGACTCTTCAATTTAACAGCTCCAAAGAAAATGGAAACAGGATAGAAAAAATAACCATTCAAGGAAAACCATTGGATTTGAAGAAAAGCTATACCATGGCTTCATGCAACCGCACAGGTGAACCACTCCAAACCATGTGCCGCATGAAAAATGCATCTGACGTAAGTATCCAATCTTATACTCTCCATGATGCCGTTGAGGACTACTTGAAAGAAAAAGGAACTGTGAGCCCCAAATTAGATGGAAGATCAGTAGCTATAGATCTGGGAACCAATGCTTTTTCACAAATGAAAGAGTCAGGTTACGAATTCAGGTAGTGATTCAAAATCAGTTACTTCAAATAAAACATATAAGCAGATTCCGGTTTCAGACAAATTTGAAACCGGAATCTCCATTTTTAAGTGCATAAAATCACAAAATAATGGCAAATTTCTTGCTACCTTCATACCTAAATTCAAAACTCATGAAACTCCTTCTTCTTGTTTCGCTTTCCGCATCGATTCTATTCGGATGCAACACCACCAAACCGGTTAGTTCCGGTGATCAGGTTATTAGTGTTACACACGGAACCAATTTCGGGCATTGCAGAGGATATTGCAGAAAAGAAATGGTTTTTACGGAGAGTCAAACCGAATACATTGAATCCAGTGTTGATTCGGAAAAAAATCCTGCGAAAGTGAAAAGTTTCAAAAATACTTCAGCCGGCTGGAAGAGTATTACGGATAAAATCAATTGGGAGAAATTCAACAATCTCCAGGAAAGTTATGGCTGTCCGGATTGTGCAGACGGTGGGTCGGAATACATTGAAATTAAAACTGCAAGCGGAACAAAACGCGTAACCATTGAATTCGGCGAAGACCTGGTTGAATTGGAACCCTTACTTACAGAACTGCGTTCCCAGCGAAAGAAATTAATTGAACAATAGTTTTTTCCATATAATCTCAGACTAATAATGATAAATCGTCCAATTTTCACAGAACAGCTCAGTTTGCTTCTTAGTTTTTGATCTCTTTGGGAATTACTAACTTTACATCATGGAATCAAGCACACTGTCCGAATTCAAATTATCCAAAGAACTGAGAGAAAAACTCACTGAAATGGGTTTTGCCAAAGCTTTTAATGAGGGAGAGGTTATCCTGAATGAGAACGCGTATATCAAAGCCATTCCGATTGTCACAAAAGGTAGTATCAAAGTTCTGAGAACAGATGAGGACGGCAAAGAAATATTGCTCTACTACATCAAACCCGGAGAAAGCTGCATCATGTCGTTTTTAGGAGGAATACACCAGGACACCAGTAAGGTCAAAGCAATTGCTGAAGAAGACACGGAAATTCTTTTCATTCCAATAGATAAAGTTAGTTTACTAATCAAAGACTTTCCCGAATGGCTGGACTTTATTTTCCGGCTCTATCACAAACGTTTTGAAGAATTACTGGAAGTGGTTAATGCTGTTGCTTTTAAAAAAATGGATGAACGGCTTTTAAACCTGCTTCAAAAAAAAACGGGTTTAACCAACAATCAAACACTTTCCGTAACTCATGAACAATTAGCTAATGAACTTGGAACCGCGCGTGTGGTTGTTTCAAGGCTTTTGAAGCACATGGAAGATCAAGGCTTGGTTAAATTAGGTCGAAATAAAATTACGCTTGTATAGCAAAGGTTGTTGTGCTCCAATTTCTGTGTGTCTGTTGTTGTGAAATAAGTGATTAACTATGATGGTGTTTCCTGTTGGAACTCTCACAGCTTTTCAATATTATCGAAAGGGGTTTTATTTGACCTGAAAGCGGATTTAATTCCGGCAGGTTTTTCATTATAGGCGTTATTTAGGTGCCAGATTTGCCAAACAAGTTCCTCAAGAAATATTAAAGAACGCACGTGCAATCATACTCATCGGCATCGTCCTTAAAAAAGTGGTTCCAAAAATAATTCCGGTGTGTAACAAAAGTAACTGTGTTACCCGAAATAAGACCGCAAATTTGCACTGTTGAACCAAAAATGACACAAAATGCAAATAGAACAAATTATCAAAGAAGGACAAGGTACAATCGTAGATGTAAGAACAATTGCAGAATTTAGAGGTGGAAATGTAGCCAACTCAATCAACATTCCATTGCAGGAAATTGAGCTTAGGCTAGATGAAGTAAAGAATTTAAAACAACCCTTAATTCTTTGCTGTGCTTCCGGAGGAAGAAGCGGTCAGGCAACGCAATTTTTATCACGTCAAGGAATAGAATGTTACAATGGTGGCTCCTGGTTGGATGTCAATTATTTTCAAACACGTTAAAAAAATGATGAACTCAATCAAACAATTATTGGGCTTTGGTCCTAAAGCAGATTACGCTCAACTTGTTAAAGACGGAGCAATCATTCTTGATGTCCGCAGTAAAGGTGAATATGCCGGTGGGCACATCAAAGGTTCCATAAACATCAGTTTAGATACATTGGGAAGTAATTTAAGTAAACTCAAAAACAAAAACACACCCATCATCACCTGTTGTGCGAGTGGAATGCGCAGTGCTTCTGCCAAAAACATTCTAAAATCAAATGGGTACACGCAAGTTCACAATGGTGGTGGCTGGTTCAGTTTACAAACTAAAATCAGACAATAACTCAAAACAAAGTGAATTTTGCCAGGCTTGGTTAATCTGACATGACCGAGCCCGGTAGAATTCACTTGAACTTTAATATCATGAAAGAACGTATTCTAAAAAACTGGACAATCACAAGAGTCTTATTTCTTCTTTCGGGAATGGCCCTAATCGTTCAATCTATTATAAGCCACCAGGGGTTTGGTATTTTGTTCGGAAGCTATTTTGCCGCTATGGGATTGTTTTCATTCGGCTGTGCTTCCGGAAATTGCTACGGAGGAAATTGTTCTGTTCCCACAAAAAAAGCATCAGATTCAACGAATCAAAAAGTAAATTCACAGATTTAAAACAAAAGTACAAATCACAACATGAAACAACTTCTCTCAATAAGCTTTTTAACCTTCGTGTTAATCAGCTGCTCCAACGGTCAAACTCAAAGTTCACTTTCTGCAAAGGAATTCGCTGCAAAACTGAAGGACCTTCCGGAAGCTACCATTTTGGACGTTCGAACACCTGCTGAATTTTCAAACGGGCATCTGAACAACGCATTGAACTTCGATTGGAATAGCTCCCAATTTGAAGAACAAATCAAAACCTTAGATAAATCCGAGCCCGTATTTGTTTACTGTTTGAGCGGTGGCAGAAGTTCCGCAGCTGCCCAAAAAATGAGATCAGATGGTTTCAAAGAAATTTATGAAATGAACGGCGGGCTCATGCAATGGAGAAATGAAC
>CAMPIU010000240.1 GCA_946886545.1 uncultured Flavobacteriales bacterium
ATTGTTTTCTTCTACTGATCTTAATCAGCCAATATATTTCTTGAAATAACGATCTTTTGCACTTCTGAAGTTCCTTCGTAGATCTGCGTAATCTTCGCATCACGCATCAAACGCTCAACATGATACTCTTTTACGTATCCGTAACCTCCATGGATTTGCACAGCTTCTATTGTTTGTTCCATTGCAACTTTCGAAGCATATAACTTCGCCATTGCAGAAGATTGATCAAAGTTTCTTCCTGCATCCTTATCAGCAGCAGCACGGTAAACCAATAAACGGGCAGCTTCAATCTCTGTAGCCATGTCCGCAATTTTGAATGCAATTGCCTGATGCTTATAAATCTCTTTTCCAAATGCTTTACGTTCTTTTGAGTAGGCAGCAGCCAATTCAAAAGCACCGGCAGCAATTCCCAAAGCCTGAGCAGCAATTCCGATACGTCCGCCTGAAAGAGTTTTCATCGCAAATTTGAAACCAAATCCATCTTCACCGATACGATTAGCTTTTGGAACTTTCACGTCCTGAAACATCAAAGTATGTGTATCACTTCCGCGAATACCCAATTTGTCTTCTTTAGCTCCGACAATGAAACCTTCCATCCCGCGTTCAACGATCAATGCATTGATTCCTCTGTGACCAAGCTCTGCATTCGTTTGAGCAATTACAATATAGGTGGAAGCAGTTGAACCATTCGTGATCCAGTTCTTTGTTCCGTTCAATAAGTAATAGTCTCCCATATCCACAGCAGTTGTACGCTGAGAGGTTGCATCAGATCCAGCTTCCGGTTCAGACAAACAAAAAGCTCCGATTTTCTCTCCTTTCGCAAGCGGAACAAGGAATTTCATTTTTTGCTCTTCATTACCGAATTTTTCCAATCCCCAACAAACAAGGGAATTGTTCACTGACATACAAACCGAAGATGAAGCATCTACTTTGGAAATTTCTTCCATCGCAAGTACATAGGACATGGTGTCCATACCGCCACCTCCGTATTTCGGGTCAACCATCATCCCTAAGAATCCAAGTTCACCCAGTTGTTTCATTTCTTCAACAGGAAATTTTTGATCTCTATCCCGATCTATTACCCCAGGTTTTAAAACGTTTTGAGCGAAATCACGTGCAGCTTCTTTTACTGCTTTTTGTTCTTCTGTCAATTCGAAATTCATCTGTATCGCAGTTTATTTTATATTTGTTCAGGAGACAAATGTACCTATAAAAACTTAATTTTCGTCTTTTATGAATTCATTCAAAATAATCGGCTTAATGTCAGGTACTTCACTGGACGGGGTCGATGTCACTTATGCAACGTACACGAAGGTTTCTGATAAGAATTGGGAGTTTAAAATTCACGCGTCTCACACGTTTCAATTCCCTGAAATCCTGCTTTCCAGCCTACATGAAGCCAGTAAATTGTCGGGATCGCAACTGGTGACTTTAGACCATGATCTGGGAGACTTTTTCTCTTCATGCATCAACCGATTCATCGAAGAAAACAAGATTTCAAAAAAGGAAGTGGACACTATTGCTTCGCATGGTCAGACTGTATTTCATCAACCTGCACGAGGTTTTACAACCCAAATAGGAAATCCTGCAGTAATAGCCGTTAAAACCGGAATCCGGACAATCGGTGATTTCAGAACAAAAGATGTACTGTATCACGGACAAGGAGCACCATTAGTTCCAATTGGTGACCAATATTTATTCGGTTCAAAAGCAGACGGTTTTATCAATATCGGTGGTTTTGCAAACATTAGTTTCGAAGAAAAAGGCGTTGTCCGTGCATACGACATCTGTCCTGCGAATCTTCCAATGAACAAATTAGCCCGGTCAAAAAACCTGGATTACGATAAGAACGGGAACCTTGCAAGAGCAGGCGAATTAAATTATTTCTTGTTGGATCTCTTGAACAGCTTGGATTATTACAGGGAAGAAGGACCGAAATCATTGGGAACGGAGTGGCTGGAACAACACTTCTACCCTTTACTGAAATTTGATAAAGACATCGAAAATAACCTGGCTACGGTCGTGGAGCATATTGCTATCCAAATTGGTGATATTTGCACCAAAAACGAACTCAAACGTGTTATGATCACAGGCGGTGGCGCAAAAAACACTTTTTTGATTGAACGCTTGAAGCGTTATTATACCGGTGAAATCATTTCTGTCGACAGCGAACTGATTGATTATAAAGAAGCTTTGATTTTCGGCTTATTGGGTGCTTTGAATTTGAACAATGAACCGAATTGTCTTTCCAGTGTTACCGGGGCTTCAAAAAATGTCATCGGGGGAGTTCACCATTTGCCATAGGAATCCTATCGGCAACAAAGATTGCAGGAGAATTCATCCATTTCTCATGCTGAAAGAGCAATAATTCCTACTTTTGCGCTCAACATTTGAATAATTCAACGAATTAGTTAACATGAAAGATTTACTTCACAAGTTTGAAAATAAGCGCCCGGAAATCGTTTTCGAGTGGAAAGATGCTGAAACTGAAGCAGAAGGATGGGTAGTCATAAACTCTTTACGCGGTGGTGCAGCCGGTGGAGGTACCCGCATGCGAGTTGGTCTTGACAAACGTGAGGTAGAAAGTCTTGCAAAAACAATGGAAGTGAAATTCACTGTTGCAGGACCTCCGATTGGTGGAGCTAAGTCCGGAATTAACTTTGACCCGAAAGATCCGCGCAAAGAAGGTGTTTTGAGACGCTGGTATGCAGCAGTTACCCCGCTTTTGAAACATTATTATGGAACGGGTGGAGATTTGAATGTAGATGAAATTCACGAAGTTATTCCAATTACTGAAGATTGTGGGATCTGGCATCCGCAGGAAGGTGTTTTTAACGGACATTTCCAACCGCGTGAAGCTCAAAAAATCAATCGCATCGGTCAATTGAGACAAGGTGTTCTGAAAGTGATCGAAGATACACAATACAGTCCAAGTATAGAAAAGAAATATGTTGTAGCTGACATGATCACCGGATACGGTGTTGCTCAATCAGTAGCACATTATTATGATATTTGGGGTGGTGATCTGAAAGGAAAAAAAGTCATTGTTCAGGGTTGGGGAAATGTAGCTTCAGCAGGAGCATATTACCTGGCTCAATCAGGAGCGAAAATTGTTGGGATCATCGACCGTGTGGGAGGTTTGATCAACGAAAACGGATTCTCTTTAGAAGAGATCAAGCACTTATTCCTGACTAAAAACGGAAATGAAATTATTCACCCCGAATTGAAATCATTTGAGGAGATCAATGCAAAGATTTGGGACATCCGGGCAGACGTATTTATTCCTTGTGCGGCTTCCCGACTGATCACACAAGAACAAGTTGAACGTATGATCAAAGGTGGAGTTCAGGTAATCGCAGCCGGGGCAAATGTTCCGTTTGCAGATAAAGAAATCTTCTTCGGACCGATCGCAGATTATGCCGACAACCATATTTCCGTTATTCCTGATTTCATTTCCAATTGTGGAATGGCCCGTGTATTCGCTTACTTGATGAGTAACGATTTGAATGTATTAACTGATCAGGGAATTTTTGAAGACACCAGTAAAATTATCGGTGATGCTTTAAGAAAAGCTCACGCAAAGAATCCATCAAAAACCGGCATTGCAAAAGCTGCATTTGAAATTGCATTGAATCAGCTGGTATAAGACTCTCAGCGAAAGAACCCGGAGAATCAATTGTTTCAATTCTTCGGGGAATAGTGCTTTACTCAATGCTCAAGGAATTTAACGTAAGTTTTTGTAACCAAATCCTCACTTGAGAATTGTTATAAATAGACACGCGAATCGCAAAACTCCAATCCCTATAAACAAAATACTGTGAATATCTCTTTACTTAAAGGGAAAATCATCCGTTAATGGGGCGTAGTTTTGGAAATTGATTCATGTATTCATTTATAAACCAGATGAGAAAAGCAGCAATATTTACAATTTTATTTTTAGCAACTCCATTATTGAGTTTGGCGCAAGTCGTTACGGATAAGGGAGCGGAAGCTGAAAAGGTAGCGAAAGCAGGTGAAAAGATTACAGCACTGGAGTTCGTGATGAAGGGTGGTGTTTTCATTATCCCGATTATCATTTTGTTGTTTTACACCCTGTATGTTGTTATTGAGCGTTACCGCTACATCAAACGCATGTCTGTATATAACTCCAATTTATTGAATGACATCCGAATGAACCTGGAAAAAGGAAATATCCAGGATGCATTAAATCAGGTACAACGTGACCAAAGTGCCTATGGTTCTGTGGTTGCAGAAGGAATCCAAACGATTGGAAGACCTGTTTCCGAAATTGAATCGAACATGGAAAAAGTTGCCAATATCGAAATCGGTAAAATGGAAAAAGGAATGGGAATCCTGGGACTGATCGCAGGTATCGCACCAACTTTCGGATTTATCGGTACCATCGCAGGGGTAATTAAGATCTTCTACAACATTTCCATTTCGGAAAACGTAAGTATCGGAAATATTTCCGGTGGTCTTTATGAAAAAATGATTAGTTCCGGAGCCGGTTTGGTGGTAGGTATTATCGCTTACTCAGCTTATCACATTCTGAATGCGATGATCGATAGCTACACCTTGAAAATCCAGTCAACGAACTTAGGATTTATAAACATCATTCAACGTCCCGGAAAATGGCAATAAAACGCAAAAAACGCTTTCATGCGGGAGTTGAATCCTCTTCCATGAGCGATATCATGTTCTTTTTGCTCTTGTTCTTTTTGATTATCTCAACATTGGCAAATCCGAACGTGATCAAAGTTCCGCTTCCTGATGCAAAAGAAACGGATAACAAAGTGGGATCTCACCTGACTTTAACGGTTACAAGCGAAAAACGCTATTACCTCGATAAAGAAGAAGTAAGCGCTGAAAATCTGGAGGTACGATTATTGCAGGAAACAAAATTGCGAAAAGATGAAACCGTAGTGCTTCGTCCTGCGTATGACTTAGATGTTCAGGAATTGATAGACTTATTGCAGCTTGGATTGAAACATCAATTGAAGTTTGTAATTGCTACCAAAGCCGGGTAACAATTAAACTCAAGAAATATGGAAGAATTTGGTTTAGAAATAGAAAAAGCTTACGAAACAAAAGATCGTAAAGTTGCGGGGATCATTGCCCTGTCTGCCTTTGTATTATTACTGGCTATTCTTCATTTTCTCGGATATCGCATTCCTACTCCCCCACTTCCCGAACAATTATTGTACAAGGATATGGAAATGGAGTTAATCCCCCTTGATCCCGCTATTCTGGAAGAAGGAACAGGCGGC
>CAMPIU010000241.1 GCA_946886545.1 uncultured Flavobacteriales bacterium
TGAATATACGACTTAAATTATAAAATTAGTTCAAACAATTAGTAAACCGTTGATCTCAATGATTGGAATTTTAATTATTCTCCAAAAATTGAAGCTACGAATTCTTCCCTGTGGAAAACCTGCAGATCTTCAATTCCTTCGCCAACGCCAATGAATCTGACAGGAATACTCATTTGGTCCGAAATACCAATTACCACACCTCCTTTAGCCGTACCATCCAATTTAGTAATAATCAAGCCCGTTAATGAAGTTGCCAGTGCGAATTGTTTCGCTTGTTCAAATGCATTTTGTCCGGTTGAACCATCCAGTACCAATAAAATCTCGTGCGGAGCATCCGGAACCACCTTTTCCATGACACGTTTGATCTTAGAAAGCTCATTCATCAGGTTCACCTTGTTGTGCAACCTTCCGGCAGTATCAATAATGACCACATCAGCACCCTGCGCTTTGGCAGAACTCAGGGCATCAAAAGCAACTGAGGCAGGATCTGCACCCATTCCTTGTTGAACAATCGGGACACCGACTCTTTCCGACCAAATTATTAATTGATCTACTGCAGCAGCACGGAAAGTATCCGCAGCACCGAGAACAACTTTCTTTCCGGCTTTTTTGAATTGGTTTGCCAGTTTTCCGATGGAAGTAGTCTTTCCGACCCCATTCACGCCAACTACCATAATTACATGCGGATCTCCGTTGTGTTCCGGAAGATTGTACTCACTCGGGCCATTACTGTCATTTTCCGATAAAAGGGCTGCTATTTCCTCTTTGAGAACCTTGTTGAGTTCATCTGTCCCAACATATTTATCCTTAGAAACACGTTCATTGATCCTGTCAATGATCTTCAAAGTGGTATTCACTCCTACATCAGAGCTGATCAGAATCTCTTCCAATTCATCCAGTACCTCATCATCGACTCTTGATTTACCTACCAGTGAGCGAGTTAACTTTCCAAAAAAACTTTCTTTTGTTTTTTCAAGTCCTTTATCAAGTGTTTCTTTGTTTTCTTTCGAAAACCAACCAAATAATGCCATAGTTCAAAAATACAAAAAAAACCCCTCCGCCGAGGCGAAGAGGTTTTAAAACAATATCGAGTTTACAACTTAAAGAATCGGGTTTATTTGCTAAACCACTCTTTTACTTTATCGTTGTGTACAATCTCTTCTTTGAATGTGAAAGAACCAGATTTTTCAGACTTAACCATCTTGATTACTTTCGTATGCTCTTTTCCTCCACCTTTTTGTAGGGATGCTACTACTTTCTTAGCCATGACTTAATTTTTATAAAGAAGCTTTTGCTTCGATTACTTAATTTCTTTATGAAGAGTATAACGCTTCAAGATTGGATTAAATTTCTTAATCTCCAAACGATCAGGCGTATTTTTACGATTCTTCATCGATATGTAACGAGAAGTTCCCGCCATTCCAGACTCTTTGTGTTCAGTACACTCTAAAATAACCTGGATTCTATTTCCTTTTGCTTTCTTAGCCATTTTCTTAATTCTTTATGATTGGAACCACTTTCGTGACCGAATCAGGATTTTACTTTAAAAAACCTTTTTCACGTGCTTCTTTCATACACGCAGAAATACCTTTCTTATTAATAGTTCTCAAAGCAGACGCAGAAATCTTCAATGTAACATACATATCGTCTTCTGGTACGTAGAACTTCTTAGTTAACAAGTTCGGGTAAAACTTGCGTTTTGTTTTGCGGTTTGAGTGAGAAACGTTGTTTCCGACCATTACCGACTTTCCTGTTATTTGACAAACTCGTGACATTGTATTTTATTTTTCCTTATTCTAAAAGCGGGTGCAAAGAAAAGTAAATTCCCACAATTAAGCAACATTAATCTTGCTTTTTTTCAATATTTATTCCTAAAATTTCGCAGCGCAACATATTTAAAGCTGTAAGCACGGTCATTTGTACCGTTCTTTGTCTATCCGCACCAAATAGAAATTTTCTTGAAATCTTCCTGTCCGGGCCATCAATTGCAATCCAAACCGTACCAACCGGCTTGTCATCACTTCCGCCAAGCGGACCCGCAATTCCCGAAACCGAGATCGACCAGTCCACTCCTAATTCCTTTTTTCCACCGGCTGCCATTTCAAGAACAATCTCTTCTGAGACTGCACCAAAACGTTCCAATGTTTCAAAACTGACATGGGCCAATTTCATTTTCAATTCGTTGCTGTAAGTAATTAATCCGCCAAGCACATAATCGGAAGATCCTGAAATACTTGTCAGACTGGCCATAATACTCCCACCTGTACAGCTTTCAACTGTACCGATCGTTTGACCCTTACTTTGCAATAATTTACCTGTTACTTCCGGCAGTGTTTCTTCTTCCTCACCATAAAGATAAACAGGAATCATCTTTTTCAATGTTTCACCGTAAAATGAGACACGTGCCTGATTTCCAGAAGCAGAACTGATTCTCAGTTTCACCATTCCCGGGGAAGGCAGATAAGCAAGATCCAGCCCTTCATCCCGTAAACCGTTTTCCCAGTCACTTAATTTTTCAGCTAAAAAAGATTCTCCTATCCCTTGTGTCAAATAGGTTTTCTGTACCAGTTTCTTGACAGGAAAGCGTTCGATTAAGCGTGGCAATACATGGGTTTTTACCAGGTATCTCATCTCATAAGGAACTCCCGGCATCGAAACAAAAATGGTTCCTTCCTTTTCAAACCACATCCCGGGAGCTGTTCCCTGCTCGTTAAACAGCACTTCAGATACTTCCGGAACCATCGCCTGCATTCTATTCACTTCCAGCATCGGGCGATTTCTTTTGATAAAGAAAGATTCCACATGACTCAAAACTTCCTGATTCAATACTAATTGTGTATCAAAATAAGCACATAAAACCTGTTTGGTGATATCATCCTTCGTTGGTCCCAAGCCTCCGGTAATCAAAACCACCTGACTTCTCTTCTGAGCTTCCTGCAAAGCTGTTGTAATTGCTTCCCAGGTATCTGAAATCGTTGCAACATAAGAAACCTTGATTCCATTATCCGCCAACTGAGCACCAATCCACGAAGCATTTGTATTAATTGTCTGTCCAATTAAGAGTTCGTCTCCGATAGAAATTATTTCAACATTAATCATGGTACTGTTTTTGAGCTGAGACAAAATTATTGTTAAGTTTGAAGATAAAAAATAATCCATGAGAAAATTCACAACAATCTTAGTTTTAGCTAGTGTTTCAATCGGTTTACCTGCATGCGAAGCTGTAAAAGAAGCAGCAGGCTCTTTGAATACCGGAACGAGCACAACTCCCGCTTTAACCAATTCGGAAGTCATTTCCGGTTTAAAAGAAGCATTAACTGTGGGAATTCAAAACTCTGTGAATTTAACTTCGGTAACCGATGGTTTTCTGAAAAACGATGCTATTCGCTTACCCTTTCCTCCGGATGCATTAAAAGTAAAACAAAAAGCAATGGATTGGGGATTGGGTTCTCAAGTCGAAAAATTCGAAACAACATTGAACAGAGCAGCGGAAGAAGCTACAAAAGAAGCACTTCCTATCTTTAAAGATGCGATTCTAAACATGAGTATCTCAGACGGTTTCAGTATTTTAAACGGTGGGGACGGAGCTGCAACCCGATTCTTAAAGGATAACACCACTTCTAAATTGGTAGCTGCTTTCTCACCAAAGGTAAAGGACGCTATTTCCAAAGTAAAACTGACTGAATACTGGAATCCGATCATTACCAAATACAATAATGCAATGAGTCTAACAGGAGGAGAAAAAATCAATCCTGATTTGAATCAATATGTTACCGAAAGAGCCATTTCGGGTTTATTCCAAATGGTAGAAAAAGAAGAGAACAAAATCCGTAAGGATCCTGCAGCCCGTGTTACAGACTTGTTGACCAAAGTATTCGGAAGTATCGGGAAATAATTGAAAAAATGGAGTTCCGATAGCTATCGGGATGACAACTGAAAAGAAACTGCACTAACGCTTGTTTTTTTTGAAGGCTTTGTTTTCTCTTCTTTTATATTTTAAATCTTACAATTTTCAATTATGAAGTATCCTGCATCAGAACTGGTATTAGATTCGAAGGGAAATGTATATCATTTGGGAATTTCTCCGGAAAACTTAGCTCAAACCGTTTTATTGGTCGGCGACCAAGACCGTGTTGCTGCTATTTCAGCTTTTTTCGATGAGATCACACATCAATCAAAACATCGTGAATTTGTCTGTCATACCGGAACATATAAAGGAAAGCAAATTACAGTCTTATCAACCGGAATCGGAACAGACAATATTGATATCGTTATTAATGAGCTGGATGCGCTTGTAAATATTGACCTGAAGAATCGCGTTAATAAAACCAAAATAACTTCTTTGAATCTGATCCGTATCGGAACTTGCGGAATCTTACAGGCCGACATTGATGTTCACAGTTATATTTTGTCGAGTCATGCAATCGGAATAGACAATGTAGCTCATTTTTATCCTATTAAATTTAATGCAGAAGAAAAATCCATTGCCGGCTCATTGGATTCTTTCGTTGGATTTCCTAACGAAATAACCCCTTATTGCTCAGAAGGTTCAACAATATTATTGAAAAAACTGGAAGGAGAAAAAGCACACACAGGAATTACTGTAACAAGTTCAGGATTCTATGCTCCACAAGGAAGATCTCTTCGATTGGGAACCAGAACCGCCGAAATCAATGAAAAACTGGAGAAGTTTTCTTTTGGGGATTACCGCGTGGTCAATTTTGAAATGGAAAGCTCTGCCCTTTTTGCGTTAGGGAAAGCAATGGGACACGAATGCATTACCATTTGTCTGGGAATAGCAAACAGGCCCCGAATGGAATTCAGTAAAGGCTACGAACAGGAAATGGATGCACTGATCGAATATGTGCTAGACAGAATCTAAAAAACTAATTAAGCGGGAATTTCTTTTGATACTCTTCAGGACTAAGATCTAAACCGGTGTCTTCATCCATAATAGCCACTTTAAACGAATCCTCACGCACTTTAATGTTCATCTTGACAATACTGGAGTTTCCAACGTGAAGAATCACCTGAAACCAATAAAACCCATTTTTTCCATTCAGTCTTTCTTTACTTAACTTCAGAGAAATCGACTGATTTTTTGCCTCGGCGTTTGCCTTAAAATCTTTTACAATTTTCAGATTTTGAACCAAGTCATAGGCCTTGTATTCGGGAGTTTGTTTTTCCACATCCACTTTCACCTTTTCTTCTTCAGCACCACAGGATACAACACTGCTTAACAGCAACAAAACAAGTACAATTCCAT
>CAMPIU010000242.1 GCA_946886545.1 uncultured Flavobacteriales bacterium
ATTGAATTCCAATTCGTTTGCAGATTTTTGTATTGAAGTCAAGGAGATTTCTTTACCGTCAACACCAGCAAATGTTACCTGGAATCCATTCCATCCATTATTCATATTTAAAACAACTGATGTTGTTCCCGGATTAGGATATACATTCAAGTTCGCCAAAATAGCTTCTTCAATTCCTAAAACACCATCTACTCCATCACAGTTTTCATCCACGCCGTTTCCGGTATTATCAGCTGCTCCAGGGAAAATTGCTGCATTCGTATCATCACAGTCATCGTCATTTGTTACGTATCCTGCAGGTTGTATACAATCTGTTATCGTAGATCCTGCATCACCATAAGTGTCATTATCCGTATCTTCATAATATGTTAGCATCGTAAGTCCTTCATCGATATTTCCGTCACAGTTGTTATCAAATCCGTCACAAACTTCTGTTGCAGATGGATTAACCTGGTCATCCGTATCATCACAATCATCTGCATTGGTTACAGATCCCGCAATCGGAGTACATGAGTTTGTTCCCGCATCAGTTGCGTCACCAAATCCATCACTGTCTGCATCAACATAATACATCACAACACTTCCGATCTGATCATCTGTATCGTCACAGTCCGTATTGTCAGAAACATAATTTGAAGGTTGTGTACAAGAAACCAGAGATGCACCATTGTCTCCCAATCCATCGTTATCTGTATCTGCATACCAAATTGCACCCGGGAATTCTTCTTCATTGGTATCGTCACAGTCCGTGTTGTCCGTAACATAACCTACAGGAGCGGAACAGTCTGAAACGGATGTTGCCGCATCTCCGAACCCGTCACCATCCGCATCAGCGTAATAGGTTTGAGGAGTTAGTGCATTTATATTACCAATTACAATAACATTATCATGACGGTAAGTAGAACCAGTTTGACCAATCTCTGTGATGTACCATCTGAATTCAATTGCTGAAGTAACATTATCAAAAGCTGCCCCTAAATCGACCGTATCCGTTTTGTAATTACTATTCGGCAACTGTTTTGCAGCAATATCAGCAGCAAAGTTATCCAAGCTTGAACGCAAGTGAACAATTGGAGTCAATCCGGTTGCACTGGTTTTGTGAGTGAAAACAATTCGGTTCAAATCCAATCCATAGCAATTCGCAGGAGTGATCGTGAAATTAAAATACTTTGCCGTATCAACCGTACTCGTTGTATTTAGTCCGGAATAATTGAACACATTCGCTGCTTGAGAGCAAACTAAGGAAGTATCCGTTCCATATAAGCCAAATGTTGCGTTAGCCGGTTGAGCAGTTACACCAACCACAGGAGCCATACAATCATTTCCTGTAAACTCATACATTCCTAAAGTGCTTCCTAATGTATTCAAATCGGAACCATTGCAATCTTCATCAATTCCGTTATTTGGAATTTCTGTTGCTCCCGGGTGAGCTGCGTTATTATTATCGTTGCAATCCGTGTTATCAGAAACGTAACCAACAGGCTGAGTACAGACAGTCTGAGAAACTGCAGGATTACCATAAGTATCACCATCTAAATCCTCGTAATAAGTTTGTGCAACCCCGATTGCATTATTGGAATCATCGCAATCCGTACTATTGGAAACGTAGTTTATTGGTGCGGAACAAGCAACTTGCGAAACAGCAGGATTCCCTAAACCATCACCATCAAAATCTTCATAGAAGGTTGTTCCTGTAGTAATCGCATTATTCGTATCATCACAGTCATCATCATTGGTAACATAGCCCGGGATTGGTGCACAACCAGGCTGTGAAACAGCAGCATTTCCGAATCCGTCCGTATCAAAATCCTCGTAGTAAGTGATTGAACCAACAATAGTTAAATTAATCGTCAAAATACTATCACAACCAGCAGCATTCGGAATGGTATCCATATACGTTCCTGAAGTAGTGTATGTTTCATCAGTAGATGGAACAGTATAAGTTCCACAAGCTGTAGGAGAAATGGTAGCTGTTGTATTGTTTTTAATTGTCAGGTTGATCGTGATAATACTGTCACATAAAGCCGCGTTTGGAATGGTATCCATATAGACTCCTGAAGTAAGATGTGTTTCATCACCGGAAGGAACTGTATACGATTCACAAGATGAAACGTTGATGGTGTTTGTGGTGTTGCAAGAAACACCAACGGAAGTAACAGTTCCTCCAAATGATAATCCCGGAGCAGCACTTGGAGAATTATAACCCCATCCGCCTGTGGTAGTTTGCCCACTAGCATAAAAACGGAAGGTAACCGTTATATTATCTGGGACATCCTGCAAAGCTGAAATACCGCTTAAATCAATTTGGGGCATGCTCCCATTCCCAATTTGGATAAATGGAGAACCGATTAAAGTAAATGTTGTTCCATCCAAGCTATACGCATACTGCATTGAAACACCAGGTGTGGCTGAAAATGAAGCTGTGCCGGCGAAAGTTGCATTAATTGAACTAAATGACAACTCATATCCAGGTGCTGCTGAAAATGTATTCTCAAAGTAATCAGTATTTGCCAGTGCAATTCCGTTATTTTGAAACCCAACAGTTCTGAAGGAATTTGAACCAGCGGATGCCGCCGCACCTGAGCCACGAGTTAACGTCGGAGATGCATCTAAATTAGCGTCAAAAACCTCTGCCGTGCTAGTTGCCAAAGTGCTTTCTCCTGTGAAATCCCACGATGCTATCTGTGCAACAGCAATAAGTGGAAATAAAGAGATTAGAATGAGTAAAAGTCTTTTCATTTTTGAAATTTTCTTCCAAAGGTATGAAAAGAGGGAGTTATGTTCCTAAACTTTTTCCGGTTCAAAAAAGTCAAGGCGAATTTTAGTAAAAAATTTAGTCGCTGATTAACAGTGCTTTGAGAAAAACTAAATCGATTTAAATTGGAGTATTACTAAATCATTAAGCTTTTTGTTGTTCCATTAAACGGGCAACATATTTTCCGATAATGTCGAATTCCAAATTGACTTTTGTACCTACTTTGAATGAATGAAAGTTGGTATGTTCCTGCGTATAAGGAATGATACAAACTGAAAACAAACCTTTTTCAGAGTCCACAACCGTTAAACTTACTCCGTTAACAGTTATGGAACCTTTAGCAACAGTCGGCTGGTCGAAATCATAGCGGAATGTATACTTCCAGCTCCCGTTCAGATCTTCAATAGAAACACAAGTTGCTGTAGTATCCACATGTCCCTGAACGATATGTCCGTCGAGCCTGGCGCCGAGCAGCATACAACGTTCCAGGTTTACTTTCGAGCCTACTTCCAATTCACCCAGGTTGGTTTTATCTAAAGTTTCCTGAATGGCAGTCACCACATAAGAATCTCCATCCAACTTTACGACTGTTAAACAACAACCATTATGTGCTACACTTTGGTCTATTTTTAATTCGTGAGTGATGGCAGATTCTACCGTAAAATGAACATTGCTTTGATCTTTTTCAATCGCAAGTACCTTTCCAAGGGTTTCGATAATACCTGTAAACATGGGTTTATTCTGTTTTTAGACGCTGCATGTGATTCAAGCGTGCTCTTAAGGCTATAAAGATAGCACACATTGCCCAAATAGGAACTGCTGCTTTATCCGTATCCAGGAAATTATTGAGGAATCCATGAATAAAATAGGTCGACAAGGAAATGATGAAACCCATCAGGAGTGTTTTCATTTCACGGTCCTCAACCGGCCAATCGTTGTAAAGTGTAATTCCTTCATAAAATATCGCTATTACGATTGCCAGCATGCTCAGCATTCCGATCCATCCCATCTCTGCCAGAGGTCCCAGGTATTCGCTGTGGGCATTTCCCATATTCCCGAAATTAGTGGAAATGATCGTCAGGTTCTCAGGTCTCTGGAAACGTGCATATTCGAAGGAATACATTCCCGGACCGAATCCAACCCAGGGACGTTCCCTGAACATATCAATGGCACAGTTCCAGCGATTGATCCGTTCCAGATTGGAAGCATCGGTTGTTACATTCGTTGCGCTCTGCAAACGTTCACCAAACTCTTCGGTAGTATGTTCGTATTTGTTTCGGGCTAAATCCTGCTGGATCGAATCCCAGGAAGCCCAGATATAGATTCCGACAACGAGTGTAATTCCGGCAATCCATGAGAATTTGACTTTGAAGCGAATCAATAGCCAAACTATTATTCCTAAAAAGACACTCAGCCAAGCTGCACGTGTATAACTGAAATACAATCCCAATAAGGAAATAAACATAAATCCGATGAGAATAAACTGAAGTAATGGCGTGTGTTTACGTGAAAAGTAAAACGAGAAGATCAATGGAACCACCAAAGCGACCAGAGCTCCATAAATGGTATGATCTTTAAAGAACGGCCACATAACCCAATGACTTTCCTTTTCTCCGAAACGATAAGATGCGTGTACCAAAATGGTATATGTAATCGCAACGACCATGGCTGAAATGAACAACCAGAGGAACCATCGGATTTTTTTCGGCTCATAGAATACCGAACTTCCATAAAAAAGAACAGGAACAATAAACCAAAGCCGGGCTAACAGAAATTTTAATGAAATGGCTGTGTTCTCACTGGTAATGGAGGTAAAAAAGACCCATCCCAGGTAAAAAATTACTGCCCAAACAATCGCTGAATTTCTCAGATAACTCGGGAAAACGTTATACTTGATGTTTTGGATTAAAAGCAAAAGCATGGTTCCGAAGAGCAATGGTTCCGTAGGAACAAACAATCCGAAACTATCCGTGTATTCTTCTATATTAATGGACAGAGGTGTTGCAGCGATAATAAAGAAAAAAGTGTATTCCGTATAAAACAACGCAACAAAAAGGACAATCAGCGCATAGGGAATTAAGGGAATGTATTCGTTGTCGAACCAAAATCCGTATGCCAGCAGACCGACAAAAGCCAATCCTAAGGTCAACAATAAACTATTTTCCCGAAAAAAAGTCACGCCTATGCTAACTTGCGAAGTTCCTTAATTTTATCCTGGATCAACAATGCAAAAACCATGAAAACAAAGGTTCCGAAGGTAGCCAATAGCATAATGATCAAGCGTTTTGGCTTGTCTTTTTTATCAGCAACAACTGCACGTTCTACAATGAATTTGTGATTAAACTGCGTATTCGCATCCGATTCTGCCTGTTCGTATGACAAGGCGAAATCTGCCAGTTTCATAATTTTCTCGTTTCGAACATATTCCAATCCGTCGAATACCGCTCCAAATTCCAGGTTGATATCAATCCGTTTTTTTAAATCGGCTTTGTCT